>JBGTCB010000328.1:0-7128 GCA_041748995.1 Saprospiraceae bacterium
AGCCAATCCAAGATCCCAAAGAAAAAAGTGGTAACCACCAGAAAGGTGACTCCTACTTCACAAAGGGTGAAAAAAACGATCTCTTCCAGAGAACCTCAGGAACTGATATTTAAAAAACAAAATTACCTGCTGATGGGATTAGGTGCCGGATTGATCTTTCTGGGAATGTTGTTAATGCTGGGTGGAAGTATGCCAAGTCCTGATGTCTGGGATGAGTCTCTCATCTATAGCTTTCGAAGGACAGTTCTCGCTCCCGTGGTGATTTTGGCGGGCCTGGTTGTCGAGGTCTTCGCCATCTTTAAAAGAGCCTGACTTCCTTAAATGAATCCTTTCTTGGAAGCTTTTATACTTGGAGTAATACAAGGACTGACTGAATTTTTACCTGTTTCCAGCAGTGGTCATCTGGAAATCGCAAAATATGTTTTGGGTGATGAAAGTACGGGTGAGCAAAGTCTGCTGATGACGGTGATCTTGCATTTCGCTACGGCATGTGCAACGATCTTCGTTTTTCGCAAGGAGATATGGCTTTTAATCAAAGGGAGCCTTAGCACCAGAAAAAATGAATCCAACCTTTACGTGTTTTATATCGTGATCAGTATGATACCTGCAGTTATTGTGGGACTGTTCTTTGAGGAGGTTGTTGAATCCATGTTTAGCCAAGATCTGACACTGGTGGGTGGGGCACTCCTGCTCACCGCCTTATTATTGATACTGGCAGACAGGAGCAAACACACGGATAAACCGGTAGATGCTATGTCTGCATTGATCATTGGGATAGCCCAGGCTATCGCCATTATTCCGGGAATCTCCCGTTCCGGTGCGACAATTTCAACTTCAGTTTTATTGAAGGTAGATCGGGTTACTGCAGCTAAATTCTCTTTTTTGATGGTCGTACCACTGATTTTTGGAAAAATTATGAAAGACATCCTGACCGGTGAATGGCAGATCATAGAGCATATTAGTCCTTTAGTCATCGGATTTACAGCTGCTTTCTTTACAGGTATTTTAGCTTGTATCTGGATGATTGAATTGGTCAGAAGGGCAAATTTGAGATATTTCGGGTGGTATTGCATGGTCGTTGGTTTTTTCTGCATCCTATGGGCGAATGGTGTCTTTTCTCATGCGTGATTTGTCAAACATCGTTTCTGGCATGATGCTTATGGTAGATAAACCGCTGGGATGGACGTCCTTTGATGTGGTCAATAAAATCCGTTATGCAATCCGTCGGACTTTCCTTTTAAAGAAGATCAAAGTTGGGCATGCGGGTACCCTTGATCCGTTGGCATCCGGCCTTTTGATAATTTGTACCGGATCTATGACAAAACAGTTAGACAACTTTCAGGCTCAATTTAAAATCTATGAAGGAGCTATGGTTTTAGGAGCGACGACACCTACGTACGACCGGGAGAGTGCCATCGATCAGACATTTCCTTCGGATCATCTGACTCCGGAAAAACTATTGAGACAGGCAGTTAGGATGACGGGTGAAATCACTCAGACTCCTCCGGTCTACTCTGCTATCAAGAAAGATGGTATTCCCCTATATAAACTTGCCCGTTCCGGTCAGAAAGTGGAGGTGCCTCAAAGAAATATTCAGATATTTTCTTTTGAACTGGATAATATTCAAATACCGGAGGCCACATTTACCGTTAAATGCAGCAAGGGTACCTATATACGATCGCTGGTACATGAATTTGGCCTGGCTCTGAAGTCGGGGGCGCACCTCACCGCTCTGAGGCGTACTGCAATCGGTCCCTATGATTTGAAGGATGCATGGAATCTGGACGATCTGCTCGATAATATAAACCGTTTGGAGAAATGAGTATCGTCGTAAAAAATCTGGTGAAGAGATACGGTTCACAGAAGGCTCTGGCGGGAATCAGCTTTTCTGTGCAAACCGGAGAAATCGTCGGGCTTCTGGGACCCAATGGTGCAGGTAAGACTACAACCATGAAAATCCTTTCCGGATTTATGGATGTTTTTGAGGGAGAAGCGACCGTAAATGGATTTGATGTCCGGACTGATCCATTGAAGCTCAAGAGTCAAATCGGTTATTTACCGGAACATAATCCACTCTATCTGGAAATGTATGTGCGGGAGTATTTGACTTTTATCGCTTCCATTTATAAATTGGACCACATCAAAGAGAGAGTACAGCAAATGATTGCTTTAACCGGATTGAGCCGTGAGCAACATAAAATGATAAGAGCACTATCCAAGGGTTATCGCCAAAGAGTGGGTCTGGCTCAAGCCCTGATTCACGATCCGGAAATATTGATACTTGATGAGCCGACAACCGGACTTGATCCTAATCAATTGATCGAGATTCGTCAATTAATTAAAAAATTGGGGTCAGAAAAGACGGTGATATTCAGCAGTCATATCATGCAGGAAGTGCAGGCACTTTGCGACCGGGTTATTATTTTGCATGAAGGAAGTGTGGTAGCAGATGATAAAATTTCCTATTTGGATCAGGCTGTCAATAATCAGCGGGAGATTCTACTGGAACTTGATAAGGCATTGGATGGAAAATGGATTATTAAAGATTTGGTAAAGATCATTCATACAGGCGAAAAATCGTATAAAATTGTTTTGAAAAAAACCGGTAGGGATCCCCGACCGGAGATATTTGACTTTGTAGTGGAAAAAGGCAGGAAAATTCTGGAGATGTCAGAAAGAAAGTCTTCGATGGAAGATGTATTTCAGAAAATTACACTCGGATAACATATGTGGGCGATTTTCAGGAAAGAAGTGAATGGGTTTTTCAGTACCATTACCGGATACGTGGTGGTAGGGGTGTTTTTGACCCTGCTTGGTCTTATCATGTGGGTTTTTCCGGATTACAGCATCCTGGAATATAATTATGCGAGTCTGGATCAATTGTTCACGATAGCGCCGGTCATCTTTTTATTCCTGATTCCCGCGATTTGTATGCGGTCATTTTCTGAAGAGAAGCAAACCGGTACGATCGAGACATTATTTACGAAACCCCTCACAGAATGGCAAATTATCCTTGGTAAATATGCCGGGGCATTCTTTCTGGTGTTTGTTGCCATTATTCCTACAGTAATCTACTATTATACGGTGTGGCAATTGGGGTCTCCTCAGGGTAATATCGATCGGGGAGAAGTGATCGGATCTTATATTGGCCTGTTTTTTCTGGCGGGTATTTTTATTGCGATCAGCTTATATGCTTCCGTATTAAGTAATAATCAGATAGTGGCATTTCTGATTGGAGCCCTTCTTTGTTTTGTCGTTTACTGGGGCTTTCAATTTGTAAGTTCCTTACCTGTTTTTTTTGGTGGTGTAGATGATGTTTTACAAAAAATAGGAATCGAATATCACTACCGCTCGATCAGCAAAGGAGCTATTGATAGCCGGGATGTGATTTACTTTCTAAGTGCAATTTTTATATTCCTTTTATTGACGCATAAATATTTGCACGAAAATAGAAATCAATGACCCGGCTCAGGAAAATATATGATCGGTTTTATTGGCTTGCTGTCATCCTGATCACTGTAATTTTCATAAATATTGCCGGTACATTTTTTCATTTTAAGATCGATTTGACCGAAGATAAGCGGTTTACCCTGACGCCTGCCACCAGGCAGATTGTCACCGAAGTGGATGCCCCGATTTTTATTCAGGTATTACTGGAAGGAAAATTTCCCGCTGAATTTCGCCGTATGCCGGCTGCAATCAGGGAAATGTTGCTTGAATTCAATAAACTCAATAACGAAATCCGGTTTCGTTTTGAAAATCCGCTCGAAGGGGAAAAAGAAGAAGTACAACAACGGTTGGATGCCTGGGCACAGGTAGGTATCATCCCCACTGAGCTCAACGTCCGGGTGGTCGAAGGTCAAAGCCGGCAGCGGATCTATCCCTATGCCATATTTAATTACGGTGATCGTCAGGTTGCCATCAATTTACTGGAAGAATCGTCCGGAGCTACTTCCGGTGATGTCGCACTCAATACAAGTATTACTTTGCTCGAATATAAATTTTCCAATGCAATCGCCAAATTGCGGGCAACCAGCAAACCCAATATTTTACTTTCTGCCGGCCATGGCGAATTGTATGCAGAACAAACCGCCGCGCTCGAAGCAAATTTACGGGCGTTTTACAACCTCGGCAGAGTCAACCTCGACAGCATCTACCGGATTCCTCCGGAAATCGCTATGCTGATTGTAGCCAAACCGACAATCCATTATAGCGAAAAGAATCTTTTTGTCATTGATCAGTATATTATGAATGGCGGATCAGTCATTTTTTTACTCGATCCACTCACAGTCAATTTAGACTCCATACGTAAAAATAATCAATACTTACCTTACGATAATGATGTCGGCCTCGATGACTTATTATTTAAATACGGAGCCAGGATAAATAAGAATTTTGTTCTTGATTTAAATTGCACCTCGATTCCACTGGCAATTAATAAGCCGGGAGGGAATTCGCAGTTTAATTTATTTCCCTGGTACTATCATGTATTGGCTCAGGGTGATGGAATTCACCCGATCGTCAAGGGTCTGGACCCGGTTAATCTCTTTTTTCCCGCCTCGATTGACACCATAAAAACGAAATCCACTATTTTCAAAACCCCATTATTATACTCATCTGTTTATACCCGGTTGCAGTATAATCCGGTACTTTTGGATTTCGAAATTTTGAAGACTAATCCGGATCAAAGTAAATTTCAGGCACCTCCGCAAATATTGGCATTGCTTCTGGAAGGGAGATTTAATTCCGCTTATGAAAACCGGGTGTCACCGGCGATGATGGATGGATTGGATCAAATCGGAGCCTCCTTTAAAGGAGAAGGAGAACCATCGAGGATACTGATTGTGAGCGATGGGGATCTGGCAAAAAATTACATCAATCCGACCACCAGGGAGATCCAGCCACTGGGATTTAATCAGTTTGTAAATTATACATTTGCCAATCAGGAATTCCTTAATAATTCGGTGGAATTTATGTTGGACCGGATTGGATTAAGTGAGGCAAGGGCTAAGAATATTAAATTGAGGTTGCTGGACAAACAACGCATACAGACAGAGCGCCTTTATTGGCAAATGCTTAATGTTGTACTTCCCCTGGTTTTACTGATTGTCATCGGAATTATTTTTAATGTAGTGCGAAAAAGACGTTTTGCCAGGGTCGAATAATGATCATCCCTGTTATGCATGGTTTATTTTTTGCTTTAATTGAATTTTAATTTAAAAAATGATCTGTAAACTTTTCTTTCCGTGAAATGGATCGCAGCCCTCATATTAATACTCGCCGGGCTTGGTCTTTATCTGCTTTACCAGAAAAACAGTATTCCTGATCTGGCGGCGGAGTATCGTTATGCGATTGAGGATGTCGACCAGATACATAAAATAAAGATACACTACCGGTTGATGGATCCGGACATTCTGCTAGAAAGGAAGCAGCACTTTTGGTTAGTCAATGGCAAATACCGGGCGAGAGAAGACGCTATGTCGAATCTGCTGAGTGTTATCAGGCAAATAGAACTTCAGTTTATTCCCAATGCTGCCGCCCGTCAAAATATGATCCGGGACCTGGCCTCTACAGGAACCAAAGTGCAGATTTTTGATAAACAGGAGAAGCTACTAAAATCGTATTTTATCGGTGGAGTTACTCCCGATGAGCGGGGTACATTCATCATAATGGAAGGTTCACAATCACCCTCTGTAGTTACTCAGGCAGCGATTGATGGCTCGATTCGCCCATATTTTATTATGCCGGAAATCGAGTGGAGAGACCGCATCATATTTAGAGAGGATCCGGATGAAATCGAAGAACTAACCGTAGATTATCCTGACCAGCAGAACTTGTCGTTTTCTTTGCGGAGACAAAACGATGACTTCCATGTTTTTCCCCTTGAGGATAACCTTAAGATTCAGGAGCGCATTCAGAAACGCGGAGCAATTGAAGCCTATCTGCAAAATTACCGAATGGTAGGAGCGGAAGCTTTACAAAACGATCCAGCCACGGTAGAGAGCCTTTTACCCTCCGTACCATTTGTAAAGATTACGCTACACCGATCCGACCAGTCGACTTATGCGGTTCAACTTTATCCGGTTAAGATGGATGGAGAAGTAACGATCAGTCAACAGATCGAACGCTACCATTTGTTGGATAGCGAGGGTGATTTATTCCTGGTGCAGCACCAGCTTTTCCGAAATCTTTTCCTGGGGATTGATTATTTTTTTGAAGATTGAAGGTGAATTAAATTTTCCTAGGGACAGCCGAGAGTAACAAAAAATGTGGCTCCTGGCAGAACTTCAAAAGGGTCATTCAGTTCTATACATTCAGGTGCGATAAATTCGACAGTGCCACTTTCTACGCTTCCGGTTGATAAAATGGTACCCATACTGCTATAAACCCCTGGCGGTATCGGATTTTGATGGAAGGTCATTGTTTCTCCCTTCACCTGATATACGGTTCCTCCGAGCGATACCGCATAGAGTTCACCGGCTTCATCTTCACCAAAGGAAGCAATAGTTGTTATGCCTGAAATCAGACGTTTTCCCACACTCCAGTCAGTGCCATCCGGGATGATGGTGTAAATCGTATCTGCCCGGGTTTCGGCGCAAAAATATACGCCCTGTAAACACTCGTTGACACCCCGGTAGACAAAACCTCCAGCCAGTGAGTTAGCTGATGGTCCATGTTTTACCACCATGATGGGAAATGTATAATTGTGGGACATACCACAATCGGTCGTATTGTAGGCTATATCACCTTCGTAACATCTCCATCCATAATTTTCACCCCCCGTACTGCTGGCAGGCTGAAAATTAACCTCCTCCCGTTCGTTCTGGCCAACGTCACCAATCCACATATCGCCGGTCAGCCGGTCAAAAGAAAATCTCCAGGGATTGCGTAGGCCGAGAGCCCAAATCTCATCCAAAGTGGTGGCATCACCGACAAAAGGATTGTCAGATGGGATACCATAAGGTGATCCCATGTCAACATCGATTCGTAACATTTTGCCCAGGATCTCAGTCCGCGTTTGTGCCCGGTTGCCAGGATCACCTCCGTCGCCGCCATCACCAAAAGCGATGTACAGATAGCCATCAGGACCGAATCGAAGGGCACCACCATTGTGATTCCCATAGGGTT
>JBGTCB010000329.1:0-4170 GCA_041748995.1 Saprospiraceae bacterium
TAGTCGCTGATTAATTAGATTTACTGCCAAAGTCATCCTATCATGCGTCGATTATGGTCAATGCTTATACCTGCGGTCGTCTTTATCGGGTACATCTATGTCTTACGGATGCCAATCCCCACTGTCTCAGGTACCCTTCCACCTCCCGGGCAATTTCTTAATCCTTTTTCGGGCTTTTGGCAGAATGCAGAATCAGTTAAAATAGTTGATCTGGATTTTCGCTTTGCCGGGCTGAATGATTCAGTACGGGTTATTTTTGATCGGCGGCTGGTTCCTCATATTTTTTCCCTGAATGAAGAAGACCTGGTATATGTGCAGGGATATCTACATGCAAAGTACCGGTTGTGGCAAATGGATATTACCGCGAGACAGGCGGCAGGTCGTCTGGCGGAGGTTTTCGGTAAAAACCTGTTGGCTAATGATCAGCGAATGCGGCGGATGGGATTGGCTTCAAGCGCTGTCAGTTATGCGGAAAGTTGGAAAAACTGTGAAGAATATCCTCTCCTCGAAAACTATGTGAGAGGGGTTAATGAATTTATTTCAGAATTAAATAGTTCAGAATTTCCATTCGAATTTAAACTATTTAATTACCGACCCGAATTGTGGAGCATGGAAAAAACCGCTCTGGTCGTCATGAGTATGAATTTGAATTTATGTGGTCGCTATGAAGATCTACAGGCAACCAATGCTTTGAATTTTTTTGGTGAAAAGCAATTCAAAGAGTTTTATCCACGGTGGAACCCAAAACAATCGCCGATCATACCAAAAGATATACGCTGGGATATCAAATCAGTTCCGACATCAGCTTCCGAGCCTTCCATCGGTTATTTTCCAGGTCAGATCATTAATGATGCTCCACGTTCTATTGGAAGCAATAGTTGGGCGGTGGATGGCACCAAGACCGCAGATGGAATTCCGGTTTTGTGCAATGATCCCCATTTATCACTGACTCTTCCTTCCATCTGGTATGAACTTCAGATGCAAAGTGAACAACAAAACACCTACGGCGTCAGTTTACCTGGAATACCATACATCGCTATTGGTTTTAATGATCATATTGCCTGGGGTGAAACAAATGTGGGCTTGGATGTCGCCGATCTTTATGAAATTAATTGGCTGGATGATTCACAGGACAGTTACCTCTTTGATGGAAAATCGCAAAAAGTCAATATCCGGATCGAAAAATATTATCTGAATGATGGAGGTGTAGAGCATGATACAGTCAAAATGACGGTGTGGGGTCCTATATTTCTTGAAGAAAACCGCTCGGTTGCTTTGCACTGGTTACCTAATGTGGCTACAGATAACTGCATGATTGGAACCTTTCGGAAATTAAATAAATCCCACAATTTTTCCGAATTTTATCAGGCATTGGTAACATTTCAGAGCCCGGCACAAAATTTCATTTTTGCCTCGCAGGAAGGCGATATAGCAATGAAAGTGCAAGGCGCCTTTCCAATAAAACCGGAAAGAGAAGGACAATTTATAATGGATGGCAGCTTATCTGCCAATAAATGGAATAACTATATCCCATTTGAAGAAACACCTTTTGTAAAAAATCCTCCGCGAGGTTTTGTATCAAGTGCCAATCAGAACTCTACCGACACAACCTATCCTTACCGTTATCATGGTTACTTTGATGATTTTCGTGGTCGTGCGTTAAATGAAGCATTAAGTGAAGCCACGGCCATTGAGATTGAACAAATGAAGAGCCTTCAAAACAGCACCTTTGACAAAGTCGCTGCAGAATTGTGTCCTTTACTCACTCGGATCGTGCATGAAGCCAATGAAGCCAATAACTGGACCCGGGAACTAGAGGACTGGGATTTTACTTACGATGGTCAAAGTCGAAAGCCGATTTTATTCGAAATTTGGAAAAATAATTATATTGATCTTATCTGGGATGAAATAAAAGAGGAAGAAGTCAGAGCAAAAATAAAATTACTTTATCCGGAAATATGGCGAACAATCTCTCTTACTGAAGATGATCCTGAAAATTTAATTTTTGACCTGAGAAATACACCGCAAATCGAACAAGCTGAGGATATTGCTGTTATGAGTCTGGAGATGAGTACTCTTATTTATGATAGCATTTTTACGGCTTCGCCGGACCTTATCTGGAAAGATTACCGAAAAGTACAGATCAATCACCTGAGCCGGATTGCAGCATTTTCTGAAAGAAATGTTGATGTTGGTGGGATAGGCACTGCATTAAACGCGGTAAAAGAAACCCATGGACCATCCTGGAGAATGGTCGTCAAATTAAGTGATCCTATCCAGGCCTGGGGTGTTTATCCGGGAGGCCAATCCGGAAACCCCGGAAGTCCCTTTTACAAAAATATGATTGATTCATGGGCCGAAGGCAGTTATTTTCCATTACATAACGCCGGGAAACCAGATGACCTCTCAGAAATTAAAAGCATGACTCTAAATATAACACCATGAAAGATGCAATGATTCTTTCCATCTGGTTACTGACGACTCTGATACTTTCATTTCTGGGTAACTGGTCAATCGGCTTTGCAGCGGCGTTGGTTATTGTACCAGTATTCAAAATTGCCGTAAAGAGAGCTATTTTTTTTGGATTTCTGACTGGGTTTGTAAGCTGGATATCAACAGCTTATTACCTCGATCATTCGAATAGTGGCCTTTTGAGTACTATGGTCAGTCAACTTCTGCAGGTAGAATCTTCAATTTGGCTTTTACTAATCACTGGTTTGTTGGGAGCGATCGGGGTTTCATTGTCCGGTTGGTTGGCTGCCAGTCTCTTTCAAACCGGGAAAATTTGAAATTGGTCTAGAAATGTACTGCACATTGAACAAATACAGGTAATTATATCGTTTAAATTTTGAGATGAAATAACTATGGAAAAAAGATTAGAAAATGCTGACTGAAGAGGAAAAGTACATTCGGGCGAAACATAAGGTAGCAAAGATGAAACGCTTCTATAAACATCTGTCGTCCTGGATGTTTACCAGTGTTTTTCTGATGGTCGTATTTTTCTTTATGCGCATGCCACCCTGGATCACATTTATTGTAGTAGCCGGTTGGGGTATAGGTATTGCCGCAGAAGCCATTGAGGTTTTTGGTTTTCCCGGTACGAATGGTAGCTGGGAAGAGCGCAAGATCAGAGAGGAAATGGATCGAATGGACGGAAACCAGGTGCTGGAAATACCCGGGGGCGAGGAAGACGATGAGGATAAGCTCGAATTGCCTGATTATCATGAAGTCAAGCGTAATTGGAAAGATTCAGATTTTGTCTGATGAACCACGCGATCAGGCCATCCACGACCACTACATGTTAAATCGAGGCATCATATATTTAAATAATGGCCTTGAATTATACCATATGCACCGAATTTGGATAAAGATTTAGCTATCCGAACATATGATCCTGCTATATATCAGAAATTGATGATGCATTGACAATAATTTCCATATTTGGTTTTGATGTTTAGTGAATTTAGCTATATTTATTCGAGCATTTCAAAGGAAAGGAAGTAGCAGGAATTTAATCCTGGAGCAGAGAGGCCATCCCGACAATGAAAAACATGCGTACTTCCTTTCTTTTGTTATGTTTCAAAATCCTGCCTTTAGAAACAGATCTCTTTCCGTTCTTTGGTGCGAGTTGTCTCAATATCTTTAACTTCGTCCTTCTATGAAACAGGATGGCAGAGATCAGGCCCCATCGCTGAAGAAGACAAAGATCTATGAAGTCATCTTTGAATCAGAGACCCCGGCCGGCAAATGGTTTGATATTGCCCTGCTTGTCCTTATCCTGATCAGCATCATTGTTGTGATGCTGGAGAGCATTGAAAGTCTCCGAGCCGACTACCTGACTCTCTTTCACACGATAGAATGGGTCATTACAATCCTCTTTTTAATCGATTACATTCTGCGTATTTACTGCGTTACTAAACCAATTAAATACATCACAAGTTTTTATGGGATTATCGATCTGTTGTCCATTCTACCTTCTTTTCTTGCCTTCTTCATTGCCGGGGGGCAATCATTGATGGTCATCAGGGGGTTACGACTATTAAGAGTCTTCAGGATTTTCAAGCTGGGTACATTCCTGATACATGGCAACATTATCGTGGACTCGATGCGGCAAAGCCGGGGTAAAATTGCAGTTTTCATGTATTTTATCATCATTATGCTTATGATCAT
>JBGTCB010000330.1:0-2552 GCA_041748995.1 Saprospiraceae bacterium
TATCCACAATCGGTATCCCGGCATCTCCCGATGTCCGGATTGCCTCGACAATAGGTATTTGACCCAGTAAGTCAGTTTGCGCTATATCTGCCAGATGCTGCCCACCTCCCTCACCAAATAAATAGTATTTCTTATCAGGAAGTTCAGGAGGAGTAAACCAGGACATGTTTTCAAGTACTCCAAGAATGGGAACATTAACTGACGGTAACCGGAACATATTCATCGCTTTGATAGCATCAAGCCAGGCGACCTTCTGTGGTGTTGTGACCATGACCACTCCCGTAAGCGGTACCGTCTGCACCAGAGTCAGTTGGATATCACCTGTTCCTGGAGGTAGGTCAATCACCAGATAATCCAGATCAGGCCAGGTGCATTCTTCAATAAACTGTTTCATAATACCTGCTAACCGGGGGCCTCGCAATACGACAGCCTGGTCAGGTTCAACGATAAAACCGATCGATATAATACTCAGACCTTTTGACTCCAGTGGAACAATTTTAGGTTTACCATGCACCTCGATCAACTTCGGTCTCTGTCCTTCCAGCCCAAACATGGTAGGAATAGAAGGGCCATAAAAATCGGCATCTATCAGGCCGGTGCGAAATCCCATTTTCCTTAGTCCTACAGCCAGATTACTCGCCACCGTTGATTTTCCCACACCTCCTTTACCCGAAGCAACAGCGATGATATTTTTCACCTGTGGCAGTACACCTGGTTCTTTTTCACCGGATCTCAGCTGAGTCTCCAAATGAATATGTACATCCAGACTGGGGTATTCATTTTTAAATGCTCCCATACATGCAAAGTTGACAGAAGACTTCTGATCCTGTGTCAAATTCTGAGTAAAGACCAGGGTAAGTCGTACCTGATCTGCGGTTGTCTCTATCTCACGGATCCTATTAGCATCTACCAGTGATGAACCTGTGAGGGGGTCTTGCACTGATTTCAATAGTTCTATAACCTGATTTTTCTCTAGTCTCACGATAAATAGTTTTAAAAAATGGCAGGCTAAAGATAAACAATTAGAGCCTTTACTTCGTTGGCGATAAAGAAGCTTTCCTTCAAATAACATATTAAAGAAAACTTTTATACATTTGATTATGCAGATTCATCATCACATCAATGAGTTACCGCCATTCAAAAATGGCGTCATAACTTTTGGGTCATTTGATGGGGTGCATCTGGGACATGTCAGCATTATTGAAAAAATGAAGGAGCTGGCATCGGAAATAAATGGAGAGACTATTGTGGTGACCTTCGACCCACACCCGCGCCAGGTCATTTATCCACAGGACAAGTCACTTAAGTTAATATCAACAAAACAGGAAAAAATACATCATTTTGCAGATAGTGGAATTGATCATCTAATTTTCTGTCCTTTCAGTATAGAGTTTTCTCAATGGCACCCGAACGAATACATCGAAAAGTTTATCATCAATAAATTTCATCCTGCCAGAATCGTGATTGGTTATGACCATCGTTTTGGACTCAACCGGTTGGGAAATATTGACTTTCTCCGGGCTTATGAGCAAAAGGGTCACTTTAAGGTGTATGAGCTCCCCCAGCTGATGACAGAACAAATAGACATCAGCAGTACCCGTATACGTAACTATATTCAAAGTGGTGACATTGAATTGGCTAATCAGCTGATGGGACATCCTTATCTCATCAGTGGGAAAATCGTTAGAGGGCATCAAATTGGTGAAAAAATAGGTTATCCGACAGCCAATATAGCTGTAGAAGACCCTTTAAAATTAATCCCACCAGAAGGAATCTATGCGGTGAGGGTTATTTATAAAAGCAGGAGATATGGAGGAATGATGTACATCGGGACACGACCAACCGTATCGAAAGAAGGTAGAAAATCAATTGAAGTTAATATCTTCAATTTTAACGATGATATCTACGAAGAAAACATTGTCCTCGAGGTTCTGAAATACCTCAGACCCGATCAGACTTTTGAAAATCTGGAAGCTCTTCGTCTGCAACTCGATCAGGACAAGATAGTAGCCACTCAATTTCTTGACTCGGATACGACCTCAAGGAATGAAGCAACAATCCTGATTCTAAATTACAATGGGCGGCAATTATTGCAAAACTTTTTACCCAGTGTAGTACGGTTTAGTAATGGTTTTGAAATTGTTGTGGCCGATAATGCATCAACGGATGATTCGTTAGAATTTATCCGAAATAATTTTTCCCAGGTGAAAATTGTAGCATTGGAAAAGAACTATGGATTTGCAGAAGGTTATAATCGGGCAATAGCAAAAATAAATTCTGAATTTATCATCTTGCTAAATTCTGACGTCGAGGTGACAAATAAATGGGCCTCCAAATTATTGGAATTTCTTCGAATTAATCCAGATGTTGGAGCAGTGCAACCAAAAATCAAATCGTATGTTAACAGACATACTTTTGAATACGCTGGTGCTGCCGGAGGCTTAATCGATCGCATGGGTTACCCATTTTGCCAGGGAAGAATCTTATCCGAAGTCGAAGATGATATGGGTCAGTACGATGCCTTCACCGAGATATTCTGGACCACGGGTGCG
>JBGTCB010000331.1:0-6024 GCA_041748995.1 Saprospiraceae bacterium
AATCAATTCCTGAGGTTCTTTGGAAGATGGGGTTTTTCTCACCCTTTGTGAAGTAGGGGTTACCTTTCTGGTGGTTACCACTTTCTTCTTCGGGGTCTTGGATTGGCTCATTGATGAAATTTTATTCAAAAGTATCAGTTATTATCTGGTTTTTGACAGTATTCAGATTTTTTTTAATCTGTTCAGAGGATGGTGAACCCCCGGAATCAGAGATGAAGATCACTGGTTCGCATTTTCAAAAATCGGGTGACAACAATCCAGGTGCTGGTCAGATTAATTAATATAGCAGCTACAACCAGGAGTACTATCAGATATATAATGTTGCCTATACTTAAATATTGTGCGGTTTCCGGAAGTCTTTCTGCAGCCACTCCATAGAAGACAGCCAGGGCCAGGATCGCGATCACCACACTAGTCAGACCATGTCTCACACTTTTCTGTAAAAACGGCCTACGGATAAAGCCCCATGATGCTCCAACCAACTCCATATTGCGGATTAAAAAACGATTTGCGTAAATCGACAGTCGAATAGCATTGTAAATCAACATCAAAGCAAGAAAACTCAGTAATAATCCGGCGAATAAAAAGACATAAGCAATCCGGTCCAGGTTAGCTACGACTCCCTCAATCAACCCCTCCTGGTAATAAATCGTAAGTATTTCCGATCTCCCCTTGGAGTACTTTTCTCTGATAGATTCCAGATTGGCCAAATCAAACGTTTCTCCATCCATCCGGAAACTGATGATATCTGGCAATGGATTGGGCATCTCCATTTTCAACAATTCCTCCCCTAAATCATCACTCAGACTCTTCAGTCCATCTTCCTTGCTGGTAAATTTGACCGATCCCTTCATCACACCTTCTTCTTTGGCAAGTGCTTCCGAAAGATTGGCTATCTGTTTTTCAGTTGCCTCCGGATTGATTTCTACAATGATTTCAAACTCTTCTTTTAGCGACTTCATAAAGGAGTTGGAATGGATAGAAATCAATCCAAAAACTCCCAGAAGGAATAATACAGCAGCAACACTTAAGATCGACCAAATAAAATTGGGTTGCGGTCTAAATGACTTTCTCTTATTCATAACAGGTTAATATAGAGCAAAGATACAAATAGTAAATTATTATCAAGTGTTATATAGCGGTCAACCTTTTGAAAATATTCGGGGAGGGAGCCTTTTCGATTTGGTAGGTGCTGCAATTACAGATGAAGGCTTTGGCAATCAAATTGCCCGGTAGATTCTTGTGTTGCCTGGTATGTGAACGATTTTCAAAAGGGACAAATCACAGTCAAATTATTCGTCTCTATCTTTCTCCTTTTTTAACACCCGCTCCAGCAATCTGCTGGTTTCATCAACCAGGTCTTGCAATTCCTTTTCAAAAGACGGAGATTTCTTAAGGACTTCTGCATCAGGATTTTCCTTTTCCAGTTCTTTTTCTATGCGATCTTTTTCTTTTTCCAGTTCGTTTTTTTGTCCTTGCAGTTTTTCAAGGATTTTCTTTTCCTCCCGGGTATCATCTTCATTGACCCTGCCTTTCAGTTTGTCGTAGGCATCTCCAAGTTTATCAAAGGCCTGATCATATTTTCCGTCTTTAAACTTCTGGCGCTCATCTTTAACGATATCACCGATGGACCGGCCGACTTCCTTGACCTGACGAAACACTTTTTCAGAGGTAGCTTTTTCATCTTCCGAGCCCAGAAAATAGTTATAGACCAACACCCCAACAATGATCAACAGGGCCAGCTTTATTAACAATCGCATATCTTCATTTATGAATTACTAAAACAACGGCAATCTCTCCAATCTGCACAGGTTTGCCAACTCATTATCGATAAATCCATTCAACATGACAATAAACACTCTCAAGTGTGAATATATTTTGGGTACCTCTAAAAACCTCTGAAATTAGGCAAATTCAAAAAGAACCAAGGGAGACGAGGCATCGCGAGGGAGCCTAGCAGGCGCTAAGTGACTGAGGGATAACGAAGTAACGCGAAGGTTATTTTTGAATAGCTTATAGTAAATAAGCGGTTGACAATCGAATGGGGTTTTTAGGGGTGCCCATTGTCATACGAACCATATTAGAAGTCCAGCAGGAAAAACACTTCGAAGCTAAGCACGATCTCTGCCTCGCTGTCCCTAAGTTTTGATAATTTTGCGTCTCTTATAGAAAAACACTCATAATGCAAGAATATAACCATCTCGCGACGGAAGAAAAATGGAGGAAATATTGGGAAGATCGCAAGATCTATGAGGTAAAAGAAGACGAGACCAAACCAAAATTTTACGTACTCGATATGTTTCCCTACCCTTCCGGTGCCGGCCTTCACGTAGGTCATCCCCTGGGATATATCGCCTCCGACATCTACGCCCGTTATAAACGATTGAAGGGCTTTAACGTGTTGCATCCGATGGGATTTGATGCCTTTGGCCTGCCCGCTGAACAATATGCCCTGCAGACCGGCATCCATCCCGCTGTTTCGACGCAAAACAATATGCAGCGTTACCGTGAACAGTTGAAAAAGCTGGGTTTCTCCTTTGACTGGAGCCGGGAGGTCTCCACCTGTGATCCAAAGTACTACAAATGGACCCAATGGATTTTTACCCTGCTCTTCGATCACTATTACGATGAGAAATTGCAGAAAGCCCGTCCGTTAGACGACCTGATCAGCCACTTTGAGGTTCAGGGAACCAAAGATCTAATGGCAGCATCTTCCTATAAAGGTCAATTTAACGCAGATGAGTGGCAGCGGTTCACCCGGAAACAAAAGCGGGAGGTGCTTATGGACTTCCGGCTGGCCTACCGTAAAGTCGGCTACGTTAACTGGTGTGAAGCTTTGGGCACCGTGTTAGCCAATGATCAGATCAAAGATGGTGTATCCGAACGGGGCGGTTATCCGGTTGAAAAGAGAGCCATGACCCAATGGTATTTACGTATCACCGCCTATGCCGAAAGACTGCTGAAGGACCTTGACACCATCGACTGGTCAGAGGCATTGAAAACAATGCAATCCAACTGGTTAGGCCGATCGGAAGGAGCCTCAGTATTTTTTACCATCCGCGATCATCAGGAGAGCCTGGAGATTTACACTACCCGGCCGGATACCATTTTCGGGGCAACCTTTATGGTGCTGGCTCCGGAGCATCCGTTGGTTCAACAAATTACCACCGATGGCCAACGCAGGGATATTGATCAATATATACAGTATGTTAAATCCCGGTCTGAGATAGACAGACAAGCCGAAGTAAAAACGGTAACCGGCGCAAATACGGGTGCCTTCGCATACAATCCGTTTACGAAAGAAAACATTCCCATCTGGATTGCCGAATATGTTCTGATGGATTACGGTACCGGAGCCATTATGGCCGTGCCCAGTGATGACGAACGGGATATGCGATTTGCTCAAAAATTTGGTATTGACATTATTGATGTCGTTGATAAGACGGACTACCCGGGAGCTTCGCTGCACGACAAGGTGGGAAAGATCATCAACAGCGGATTTATTACCGGCATGGATGTCCCATCAGCAATTGAAGCAGTGAGTCGTAAGATTGAGGAAACCGGTATCGGTAAACGACAAATCAACTACAAGATGCGTGACGCCAATTTTAGCCGCCAACGCTATTGGGGTGAACCTTTTCCGGTAACGTTTGATGACGAAGACATTGCTCATATACTCCCGCTGGAAGAACTTCCCCTGGAATTGCCTCCGTCCGATGATTTTAAACCGACCAAAGAAGGTGATTCTCCGCTGGCCCGCCTTAAAGATTGGGTGAATCTACCAAACGGACATAAGCGTGAAACCGATACTATGCCGGCGGTAGCCGGGTCATCCTGGTATTTCCTGCGATACATGGATCCCCATAATGATGAGACATTCGCCAGTGTGAAGGCAATTAACTATTGGCAGGATGTTGATCTTTATATCGGTGGAGCCGAACATGCCGTATCCCATCTGATGTATGCTCGCTTCTGGCATAAGTTTTTATTTGACAAGGGCATGGTCCCAACGATTGAACCTTTTAAGAAACTCATCAATCAGGGTATGATCCAGGGAGTGATTGAATCTGTCTTTCTTCAGAAAGAAAAGGAAAATGGTTTTCATCGCTTTGTCTGTTCTTCTATTGCAGCCAAAGAACCAGAGATCGAGTTCGCAAGAATACCGGTACCCATCGAATTTGTGCAGGATTATGGTTCGGACAGCAGTTATTTAAGTAAAAATAGTGTCGACCAATTTATCCAATGGAGTCCCGATTATCGGGAGGCAATTTTTGAAAATCCGCATGGTCGATATCATATGGGAAAATTCAGTTCCGGTATCCAGGCTGCAGATTTTAAATTAATAACCCATTCGGAAGTGGGTAAAATGTCCAAGTCGAAATACAATGTGATTAATCCTGACGAAGTCATTGAAAAATATGGAACGGACTGTTTCCGGATGTATGAAATGTTTCTGGGGCCCCTGGAATACAGTAAACCCTGGGATACCAAAGGCATTGACGGCGTCTATAAATTTATCAAGAAATTATGGCGGTTGTTCTACCTCGAAAATGGCACATTGCAAATATCCGACGAAGAACCAACCCATGAGGAAATGAAAATCTTACATCAGGTCATCAAGAAAGTTCAGGAAGATATTGAACGTTATTCTTTTAATACCTGCATCAGCCATTTTATGGTAGCGGTTAATGATCTGCGGGTGTATAAAGTACAGAAGAAAAAAATACTGGAGCCATTCGTGATCTTACTTTCACCATTTGCTCCGCATTTGACAGAAGAACTCTGGCAGCAAGTAGGTAATGAAACCAGCGTTCATCTGGCTACATTTCCACAACTCGATGCATCGTATCTCTTCGATAGTGAAATCATTTACCCCATTTCAATCAATGGTAAACGACGGGGCGAGCAAACATTTGCTTCCGATGCTATTCCGTCAGAGATTGAAGAGGTCGCATTATCACTGGACATTGTAAAAAAATGGACCGAGGGTAAAACCATCAATAAAGTAATCATTGTGCCGAAACGGATGATAAATATCGTCGTATCTTAGACACAGGACTGATCGAAAAAGCTAATTAGGTTCATTAATCGTATTTAGTGGATAAACTTGATTTTTAGTTTAGCCTCAGCAAACCCGGAGAGGATATGAGATCCAGTCAGACTGCTGCATGGTGATGCACACTTTAATAAATCTGTTGAAAAAGAATGGAACATGTCCATGGATCTAAATAAATGACCGGCAATCAAATAAAAGCAAATGGAAATTACATCGACTTTGGCAATGCAGGCACTCTTTTCTGTTTTTATGGCTATCCTTTTCATCCAATCCGGTCTGGACAAAGTCTTTAATTGGAAAGGAGAAAAAACATTTTATCAAAAACATTTTGCTAAGACCATTCTCAAGGGAACCGTTGGTCTTTTAATGCCGGTCATCACCCTGGCTGAATTGACAGCCGGATTTCTTTCCGGGTTTGGGCTAATCTATTATTTACTGAGTGGCAATAAGATTCTCGCCTGTATTGGCATGCTCATGGCCAATATATCCCTGCTGATGTTATTCTTTGGTCAAAGAGTAGCCAAAGATTATGCGGGAGCAGTCACTTTGGTGACCTATTTTTTAGTCGCTGCGGCCGGTTTATATTTTTATTGGGAGTAATGATCAATGTCAATAAAGATGGTCCACTGAATCCCTGCAATGGACACTTCTCACGTCGATAAAAAAATGTGTACTTTGTCATGTAGACTCTCCCAGCAAAAGCCTGAAAGCATAAAAAGAATTACTATTGGATACCCTGCAAAATTATTTTCTCCTTGTCCTGATTACCCTTCTGACCTTCAGCTGTAAGCCCGACAAGCCTTCTCAATTTGCGGCAGACGAGATTACCCCTGATGGTGAGGTGGATGGTTTTATGAAGTCCTTTGCCGGTAGAGGTGATCTCACCGATGACACGGAGCCTACCTCAGCCTCTGAAGCCATCCGCTCATTTATACTTCCGGAGGATCTGACGATTGAGCTTGTATTGG
>JBGTCB010000332.1:0-4641 GCA_041748995.1 Saprospiraceae bacterium
GGAGCTATGGTTGAAATTGATCATTTAAATATCAAATAAAATTACCCCTTTGGCAATCCTGCCATGCAGCATATCATCAAATGCTTCGGAAAGTTGTTCGGGTTTATATTTTTTACTGATCAGTTCTTCCAATTTTAATTCACCCGTTTCATAATATTGGATAATTTTAGGAAAATCATTCCTCGGATTACATTTACCATACAATGGATTAATATAGATTTTATCCCATTCAAACAAAGTCATATCCATGGTAATTTCTTCTTCAATACCACTCACCTGGATGGCCATGCCCCCATTTCGTACCAGACGTAAAGGAGCATCACCCAACGCGGGAATTCCGGTACATTCAAATGCGTAGTCAGCACCCCTGGTGGTTATTCCCCAAACTTCCCGTTTGACCTGATTTAATTTAAGATCATTTTTGTCCGTTTTCAGCAGATGGGTAGCACCAAAGTCTTTCGCCAGCTGCAGCCGGGTAGTACTCACTTCTATGGCGATGATCTTTTTCGCACCGGCAATTCTTGCTGCCTGGATAATATTCAGGCCAACTCCACCGGCTCCGATCACCACGACGCTGCTTCCCGATTTTACCTGGGCGGTGTTCCATACCGAACCCACCCCGGTCATCACGCCACAACCAACAATACAGGCTGCTTCAAAAGGAATATTACTTTCTATCTTGATAGCTGCCATCTCTCGTACGACTGTATGAGTCGACATCGTACCCAGGTTAAAGGACCTTAAAATGCCCTGCCCGTTATAGAGTGTTCTCTCCAATGAAGCATGTCCCGCATTATATTTTGCCTGATGGACCACCGGTGAATGACGTTCACAGATATTGGTCTGTCCGTTTGTGCATTGAAAACATACACCGCAGGGCATCGCCCAGTTGAGAATCACTTTGTCGCCGGGCTTTAGATTTTTTACCAGCCTACCGGTCGCTTCTACCGTTCCGGCTCCTTCATGCCCTGCAATAAATGGACCTGGCCAGTGCCGGATCGAATCATAGTCCGTATGACATATGCCGGAAGCCCCGATCCGCACCAGAACTTCATCGTCCTCAGGAGCTAAGACTTCAATGTCTTCGATGGACTGATTTCCTTTTCCATCGGCAACTATGGCTTTTGCTTTCACAGGCGGTTTTTAAAGTATTGCTTTAATCTGGTGTTCACCTAAAATACAACATCAATTCTTATCAGCCACAGTAAGTAAACATCAAACACATATTTCGGTCAAAAAAAATGCAACCTCCCGATAATGTTTGGAGATAGCCTTATACTTGCAGCATGCAACAGGATCGTAAGTATGAGTCAGCGTAAACCGGGAATCCTCTTAATCAATCTGGGCACACCCGATCGTCCTCAGCGAAAGGATGTGAATCGCTACCTCTTTCAATTTCTTACCGATGCCCGGGTTATTGACCTGCCCTGGCTAAAACGGCAATTACTCGTCAGGGGGCTTATTGTACCTCTGAGGGCAAAAAACTCGACTAAATTATACGGGAGACTCTGGACTAAAGACGGTTCACCATTAAAACTTTACGGTCAGCTAGTGAAGGAACAGTTATTTGATTTACTGGAACAACGAATACCGGTTGCTCTGGGTATGCGATACCAGAATCCTTCGATATCACTGGCAATTGAAGAGTTATTGACTCAACATGTGGATGAAATCATTGTTTTCCCTCTCTTTCCTCAATATGCTTCAGCTTCTACCGGGTCTGCTTTTGAAGAGGTTATGCGATTACTGATCCGAAAGCAGGTGATACCCTCTGTCTATTTTATTGAAGATTATTACAATCATCCGGCATTTATCGATGTTTTTGTTGAACATAGCAAGCAATTTGATCTGTCATCCTACGATCATATTTTATTCAGTTATCACGGATTGCCACAGAGACAATTAATTAAAGCCGATAGCTCCAATCATTGCCTGCAGAAACCAGACTGTTGTGACAGGATGGAGGATTGTAATCGTCATTGCTACAGTGCTCAAAGTTATGCTACCACAAGAGCACTGGTGGCCAGATTAGGATTAATGCCGGATAGATACACGACCTGTTTTCAGTCAAGACTGGGAAAAGATCCATGGACGCAACCATATACCTCCGCTGTGTTAAAGGAAAGAGCCGCCAAAGGGGATAAGCGGATACTGGTTTTTAGTCCGGCATTTGTTGCCGATTGTCTGGAAACCATCATTGAAGTTGGTTATGAATATCAGGAGGAATTTCTTGCACTGGGTGGAGAAAAGCTTGACCTTGTACCCAGCCTGAACGATGATCCTGCATGGGTTCGGGCAATTTTGCAAATTATTAGAGAACGGGTAAATCTGAATCAAAATTGACTGTCGACAGCTTACTGAGAGATTTGAAAAATCGCAAGTTTCATCCGTTGTATTTATTACACGGACCGGAATCCTACTACATCGATCAAATCACAGAATATTTCGAAAACCAGATTCTAAATGAAAGTGAAAAATCTTTTGATCTGTCGATTATTTACGGTGTGGATACGGACAGTAGGCCACTCATTGACAATGCCAGCCGGTTTCCGATGCTATCGGAGTTTCAAGTCCTGATTCTGAAGGAGGCTCAATCGATGAAAGAACTAGTTGGTTTGGAACCTTATATAAAAAACCCTTCGCCTGCAACGATCCTGGTCATTTGCTATAAACATGGCCTGCTGGATGGTCGAACATCATTTGCCAAACTATTGAAAGAAAAGGCGGTTGTTTTTGAATCCAAAAAAATTTACGATAATCAACTGCCTGCCTGGATCACAGATTATCTGGGGAGTAAGAGTTTTAAGATCAGTTCCGCTGATGCCAATTTGATTGCTGAATATTTGGGGGCAGATCTTTCAAAGGTCGCTGGCGAAGTAGAAAAACTGGCGTTGAACCTCTCTCCGGGCCATAAAATTACCAAAGATGATATTGAAAAATATATTGGTATAAGTAAGGATTTTAATGTTTTTGAGTTGCAGGACGCACTTGGATCGAGAAATAAGCAAAAAGCTTACGGGATCATTCAGTACTTCATGGCTAATCCAAAGAGTAATCCATTAATCGCTGTAGTGGCTACGTTGTTTGGTTTTTTTTCGAAGGTTTATCTAATGCATTTTTTAAGAGATTCGTCTGATTTGCAGGTGCAAAAAAGTCTTAGTTTAAAGAATGGTTTTTTTGTCAAAAAATACCGGATAGCTGCTCAATCTTTCAATCGGACTCAAACCGAAAAAATCATTCATATTCTACGCAGTTACGACTTAAAATCCAAAGGCGTTGGTCGCGATAGTTTTAGCGATCAGACGATCATGCAGGAATTAATTTATAAGATTTTAAGTGTTTGAAGGAAACCACATCAGGTTTCGGAGATTGTTGATCAGTTGACTTGTAGGATTGCAACTGTTGCTGACTTCATGCATTATTGAGGGACTCTCAGTCAAAGACAACTTCCAGTTAGCTTTCTGCAAACTGAAATGCGCTAAGAAGGGCTGATTATCAGTGAGAGGATTTGTGTCACTGAGTCAGAAAGACCTGCCAATGAAGTAAGGCTTCCAGGATAAACAAATTGATCGTTAGTGTCGTTCTCGAAATTGATTAATCTATCAAATGACTGAGAGTGTCATTATTGTCTCTGGTGTCAAATTCCAGTTCTATTCCTCCTGTCCAACCCGACACCAGGTTATAGATCACACAACCAAGTGCCGTTACGATGAAGCCGAAGACCCCGTAAAAAAGGGGTACGAGAATCATAAAAAAACCACTGCTCATAGGAAAGCCCGGAATTTCGGAACCTCCCATTAAAACGCCGAATAATGCAATTGGGATAACAAAGACAGCTGCAAGAAGAAAATAATTAACCGCAGATACTTTGGCCGTCTGATAGACACCGAATTCTTAACTCTTTTCATTCTAAAGATTGATTTTACTGGTCAATATGGGTAGACATGTTTGCCCTAAAATAGGAAATCGATTCAAGGAGCCGAACGAAATTTGATGGACAATGTATAGTATTGTTATTAATGGTTCGTGTGATGGGAAATGTATTGACCAGAAAGAGAAAACATAAGGCAGACCAAGGATGCTAATCAAATAGCCTTAGCCTGATCTGCCGGATACATGATTTAGTTGCATTCAGCCTCCTCATTCAACTGCCTTTTGTATTCTTCAAAGAAGATATTGCCAAAACACGCATCCGCACTTAAATAAGATTTGAGTGCACTGATATAGGCTTTGCAATTATTGACCGAAGGATCCTGTATATAGGCATTGAGAGTTTCACTTACTTTTTCTATCTGGTTTATACAGTTTTCCGGGTTATCTATAAACGCAGCTTTTTGACAGCTCGTAAACAATAGGAAAACAACAAGTGACAAGGGTGCAATGTATTTTCTTTTCATGACGATACTTTTAAGATGTTAGGAAATTTGTTATCGCCCTTAATAGATTTTCGTCAGAAAAGGTAAACTGCTCCCGGAATTTATTTTTTAACCCGGATTATGCATTGGGTTTTCGTAGTGAGAGATAAAAATGCAATAAAGACGGGTGCTCCAAGCGCTTTTTGACTCGCAGACATGGTCATCATCATGGTGAGAATCAAAAAGGGCTTATGTGCCCGTATTTGCAGCAGTTTTACCTCGTAAT
>JBGTCB010000333.1:0-5604 GCA_041748995.1 Saprospiraceae bacterium
TTCTTAGGAGACCCTGGATAATTTCCTTCTGGCGATTGCTTAATTGTAGTGGTTCCTTCTTTTGCATAGTCCTTAGTTTTTGAAACCACATATTACGAAATATATTAATATCAATTAGTATGGAAATGATGCACTAGTGCATCATTATACCAAGCACCAAATATATAAATGCAGTTATTGCACCCACTATCAACGCATAGGGTAACTGAGTTTTAACATGATCGATGTGATCGGTTGCTGCTGCCATGGAAGATAAAATAGTGGTATCGCTGATTGGAGAACAATGGTCTCCAAAGATACCACCACCCAGTGCAGCTGCGATCGCTATAATCGGATTCACTTCCATTTGCTGGGCCATGGGTACGGCAATGGCGATCATGATAGCAAAAGTACCCCAGGAAGTACCCGTGGAAAAAGCAATAAAGCTACTCATCAAAAATATCAGGCAGGGCACCAGGGCAGGAGATAACCACTGACTGGCAACGTCCGCAAGGTATTGGCCAGTCTGCAATTCCTTACAAACGGTTCCAATTGCAAAGGCAAAAAGTAATAATAATGCTATGGGCATCAGACCCGAAATTCCCTTTAAAATGATGTCAACATTTTCCTTTAAATCGAAGATCCCCTGTGCAGTATAAAGAACAACACTGACCAGAATGGCAACGACCACGCTGACAAGCACTGCAGTCGAACCAGACCCCTGACCCAGGGAGTGAAAGACCCTTTCGTGCCAGCTACTATCCGGGTAATCAGCTAATGCCTGAGTCCATCCGGTATAGATGAGCATCGCAGGCATCATACATACCATTACCAGCAAAGGAATCATCATGTTGATGGTTTTCGGTTCAACCCCAGGTTTAGGTAACACTTCTGTGATCTCCTCTGATACCATTGGTTGAGCATCTGGCCAGAGGTATACACCGCTTTTCGCCCGATTTTCGGCTTTTTTCATAGCTGGAAAATCCCATTTGAAAAAAATAACCAAAAGGACCGAGATCAGAGTTAAAATGGGATAGAAGTTAAATACAATCGACTGGATCATCACCTGAAAGGGATTATGAAATCCCTGAGTCAGCAGGAGCCCCATGATCAGGGCTCCCCAGCCGTTGAAAGGAATTAGAATACAGGTGGGTGCACTGGTGGAGTCAGCTATATAAGCCAGTTTTTCCCTCGAAATTCCCAACTTGTCAAAGATGGGCCGGAACAAAGAACCAATGATTAATGGCGAGATACTCGATTCGATAAAAATCACCAGACCGGTCATCCAGGCCATCAACTGGACCCAGACCCGTTTGCCTTTTCCTCCCTTTTGATCCAGTTTTTCCAATTTTTTATTTATCAAATGGATAAATCCTTCAACACCTCCTGAACGCTGGATAAATAAAATAATAGCTCCTATTAAAGCACTAAACATAATGGTCCGGGTATTGCCCGAGTCAGAAAAGACATCTACTAACCCATAAAGTGTGTCCAGAAACCCAAGAAGAATATTCCAGTCATTCAAGATCAACCAACCAAGAAAAAGTCCGAAGAGCAGGGAGACATACACTTGTCTGGTCCAAATGGCTAAAACTATGGCAATAACCGGGGGCAGGACAGACAGGAATCCAAATTCATGCATGCCCCAAAATAAGAAATATCTCCGGTCGCCAAATCAATGATATGAGATGCGATGGGGGCTATTCCCGCTGATAGTATTCTTCAATTTTGTAGCCCATAAATTGATCGGAGTCAATAAACCCGTATTGTTTAAAACCCTGTTCAGTTCTGGTCCAGGAAAAAATATATGATCGGTCAACTGCCGATAAATCGCCAACTGAAATCACTGTTTCAGTCAGATAGTCGGGAGTAGCCCGATAAGTTCCAAACGCAAAACTGGATACTCCTCCTGTCTCCCGATACCGCATGGCATAATAAAATGTTGGTGTGAAGATCTTAAAACCTTTCAGACCTTCCTCCAGGGGTTGAGCCACCTCGACTGCTCCCGGAGCCCACTTTAACAATTTCCAGGATCCCAGAAGCGGATAATTACCTTTGATTTGACTAAATGGATCTTCGATCCGCTGATACACTTCTTCAAGGGCCAGGCCATCCGTATTTCCACCACTAATCGTGCCCTTTTGAGTAAAGAGATCTCCTTCAAACACACAGGTAAATGACTGAGGATGACCTACCAGTGTACTATCCCAGCTATGGTAGTCAATATACTCGGTAAACTGATCACCCAGTTGGATGTAAGTGCCTCCTCCGGTACCAAGCAATACATGGGTCTCCCTGTCATATCGAAGAGCTACAAACCGGTTTCGGGTAAAAATTTTCATGGCTACGACATCCGATTCACTGCTGAATTCAGGCGATTCGCCAGGATTCGTATGTGCTAATTTGGCTGCGACCAACTGCCAGGTTCCTTCCAGTGAATTAAAGTCCTCGGTTACGGCCATGCCTGGATTGCTATCAGACAGCTCTGCATAATTTGCCACATTTTCGTACTCTGGTAAGAAGGCCAAAAATGGTGCAAGAATTAATGGTAGTAGTACTTTTTTCATATGGCGCCCGAATTTGGTAACTAATATAATTTAGAAAAAAAACCATTCCGATGCCAGAAAAACTTCGTCAGGCTTTAATCTTGAAACTATTTCAAACCCAACAAAGCAATAAGTGTGATTAGATTCCGGAGAAAAGAAACTGTGCAAGATCACTTCTTTGTTTTTATCCGCATTTTCTTCTTATAAGACTGGGATTTGATAATCACACCTCCCTTCGTCTAGAATGTTGTGTCTTGAAATTATAATGTGTATGGGGCACCTCTATTAACCCCGTTCATGGTAAAAACAATTTTCTTCGAAAATCTATTCAATAATATGCTGTGCCATACTTCGTTGATCGTCAGTCAGATAGCTACGGCTATCTTCCTTCCTCCAGCCTTGTCTTGTGTTGCGATTCGCAGATAAGTATAGCATCTAACTTGTTCTTTTGCACCAATACTTCATCACCAGAGACCTTACGTAGCTTCGGCTATGTGCGGTTCTGCTTCTTTGTCTTGGCACAAAATAACTGCGTTTTTTATACTAAACTTATTTACAATTCACAACACGAGCTTGCATCTTATTGAATTTTTACTCATTCAGAAGTAAATAGAAGTGCCCTATGGTTATAGATGTCCTGTTAACCAATGATTTCTTTTTTTAGTTTTGAGCTCATGCTGCATCGGAAAAAAAGTACCAGCCAGATCACAAAGCTAGTGGTGGATGTAGGAGAACAACAAATTCCGATGATCATCTATCGGGAACGACGTCGAAGCTGGCGAGTTGCCCTTGGCCAGAGATCGGTCAATTTAAGGATACCTGCGACCTGGCAATATGGTATGCCATCAAATCCTATCGAATGGGCCATTAACTGGACGAAAGAAAAATATCGAAAACAACCCCAGTTATTTAATCATTTTTTTCTGGCATTGCCTCAGGATGGCACCTTGTATGAGACTCTGTATGGCACCTATATCCTGCGGGTCAAGCCTGTGAGCCGAAAAACTGCAGCGGGTAAAATTTTAGACGATATCCTCGAAATACGCTATCCCTACACCTGGATTGACATGGAGCAGGCTGACGTTTTTCCCAAACTGATCAGCAAAGTATTTACTGCAGAGTTTCGAAATCAATTTGCCGAAAGGGTCGCAGTTTTAAATGATCGGTTCTATCACTTTCACTATTCGGACATCAGTTTTAAATATAACAAGAGTAATTGGGGAAGTTGCAGCCACCATGGGCAACTTAATTTCAGTAGCCGGCTTTTCCTTGCTCCGCAGATAGTGGCTGATTATGTAATTATTCATGAGTTGGCCCATCTCAAAGAACACAATCATTCCGCTGCCTTTTGGAACGTAGTACAATATGCCATGCCGCACTACCGGGATCAAATTAAGTGGTTAAAGGAAAACGGATCAAAGCTTTATTTCTAAAAACGCACAAGGATGCAATTGAGGAATCTCTTTCTACGACATCTGGCCCAAACCAGTCCGGCACCACTGTTGAGGGAGATTTCCCGGGCTGAGGGCATGTACCTGTATCAAAAGAATGACATTCCTCTCATGGATATGATTTCCGGGATTGGGGTTTCCGCCTTGGGTCATTGCCATCCAGCGGTTGTTGCAGCTGTCAGGACTCAGGTTGAAAAATATATGCACACCATGGTGTATGGAGAGTTTATATTGAGTCCGCAGGTCTTATTGGCTGAAGCATTGACCAGGGAACTTCCCGATCCTTTATCGTCGGTCTACTTTGTCAATAGTGGTGCAGAAGCAGTCGAAGGGGCACTTAAACTGGCAAAAAAAGTAACCGGACGCTATGAAATTGTTGCCACCCGTAATGCTTATCATGGCAGCACTCATGGTGCCATGAGCCTTATGAGCAATCAGTCTTTCACGGGTCCATTCCGACCACTTTTGCCCCAGATCCGGTTTATCGATTTCAATGATGAACAACAGCTCCAACTTATATCGGACCAAACGGCATGTGTGATTATGGAAACAATACAGGCAGAAAGCGGCCTTTATCGCCCGACAGATGGATATCTCGAAAAAGTACGGAGAAAATGCAACGAAACAGGAACGCTCCTGATACTTGACGAAATTCAGTGTGCCTTTGGTCGAACAGGACACCTTTTTGCTTTTCCACAGTATAGCATCATCCCTGATATACTCCTTCTTGCAAAGGGCATGGGTGGAGGTATGCCTATTGGTGCTTTCATTGCATCGGCTAAACACATGAAGACCTTGTCAATGAATCCGGCGCTTGGTCACATTACGACATTTGGAGGACATCCTGTCAGTTGTGCCGCTGCTCTTGCGACGCTTCAGACACTTATTTCAGAAGATCTTCCAGGTAAGGTTTTTGAAAAAGCGGGCTTAATTCGACAGCTCCTTACGCACCCGGTAATAAGCCAGATCCGGGAAGCGGGACTCTGGTTTGCCCTGGACCTGGAAGATGCCCGTCTTGTACAAAAAGCAGTGAAGCTAGCTCTCCGCAAAGGTCTTTTAGTCGACTGGTTTCTTTTTAATGATCACAGTATCCGACTTGCCCCTCCTCTAACCATCGAGGAACATGAAATCCGGAAGGCCTGTCAACTGCTACACTCGGTATTTGACGAGATTGGTTGATAGTTCCGACAATCAGCGACCAAGACTTCATCCGTCAGCCAAAAATTTGCTTTTTTATCGTATTTTGATCTCGGTCTACAGCAGACCTAATTAAATCGGATAGCTCAAGGATCACATTATGGAAGAAAGACCATGGTTAAAAAATTACCCCAATGGAGTACCTGCAAATATCGATGCAGATAGTTACAAAGATCTGTTAGAATTTTTTGAAGAAACTTTCAAGAAATTCAAAAATCAAACTGCTTTCATTTGCATGGATAAATCCATAAGCTTTGAAGCTATTGATAAAATGTCGACCCGTTTTGCCGCCTACCTGCATTCCAGAGGTCTCGAACCAGGTGATAAGATCGCTTTAATGATGCCAAATCTGCTGCAATATCCGATCGCTCTCTTCGGATCATTACGAGCAGGATTAATTGTTGTGAATACTAATCCTTTGTATACTCCAC
>JBGTCB010000334.1:0-5515 GCA_041748995.1 Saprospiraceae bacterium
TAGCAGCTAGCTTTTTCTTTGTAGCAGCAGTTTGTGCCGAGCTTTTTGCCGATACCAGTAATAAAGTAATAGTAACAAAACCCATCAAAATCTTTTTCATAACAGTTTGTTTTATGGTTCACAATGGTGTCCAAGTTATGATGGATTGAAAGACTGTGGTATTAATATTGTTGCAATTTGTTGTACCAGGATTGTATTTATTGTTGTATTGTGAAATCTTCCTTGTCAACTGGTCGGATCATTTCGCGGAAAGACATATCATCAAACAGCGAAGTCAAAAACATATCCCCATCAAAATCCCAGTTATGACAAAGCTGGCCCTTATCAAGAGCATCTCTTAATAATACGAGGGCTTGTTCTTTTTTACCGAGCAACGCATAAATCCTTGCTTTAAGATAATTGGTCTGGTACTGAAACTCATGCCTACGCCAATAAACCCTCGGCAGGGTATCATATTTTGCAAAGATTTTCAGAGCGGTGCCTTCATTACCCAGAGCAGCCTCTACCATGGCCTGGTAAATGAGCAGGTCATCTTGTAGCGGATTCTTTTTCAGTTTCTTTTCCAAATGATCTTTTATACTTCGAAAATCACCTGAAAGATATAAGGCATCAACGACATCATATTTAAAAGCATTCTGTCCCGGACTGTTTTGGAAAAGAGAAGCCGCTTTCTCCGCAAAATACCGGCCTGTTTCCCTGTCTCCTGCCAAATAGAACTCATAAGCGGCAGCTGTGTAGTACTCGGCAAATACATTTTGTTCGTCAAGCTTGAATTGGGCGGTAAGATATTTCATTTTCTCCCTGCCAATTTTGCCGATAAGGGTTTCCACTTCTTGCTTCGTTTTGCCCAGCTTCACATGCACATTGATCAGTAACAGGGGGACGTTAAGGCCATAGCTTTCCAAAGGAATGGACAGAAGGTAGGCCAAAGCATCCTCGTATTTTCCGAGCATGATCAGCGATTCAGTATAATTCCAAACTTTATAATAGTGCCATATCCTTCCCTCATTGTTGGGCAATGGTTCTTCTATCTGGTCAAGCACTTTGATTGCCAACTGCGGCCTAAATTGTGACTTTGCACCATGAGCGGCAAATATGTTGAAGAAATAATCGCGGGGGTATTCCTCCAGCTTTTGAAGCGCAATCTGCAATGCTTCCTTGTAATTGTGATTCCAAAGATTGAACACAAAAGTATATACATCTTTCTCATATTTGGTAATAGTTGGTATCACTGCAATTTGTTGCATCAGAGAGTCTATTTCCTTCTCTTTGTAAAACCAACATAAAAAAATTCGTGGCATCACAAAATCCGGTTCTAGTGCAGCAGCTTTTTCTAAATATAAACGGGATTCGGGTGTAGCCAAACCAACAGTCATTTCATGCAGGCCTTTAAGAAAAAGATTATATGCTTCGTAATTGGGAGGCTTACGTTTACCCAGCTCCACATCTTCGAGGTTGGTGATGAGGCCGGCAAATTTTAAACGAATATCTTCAATAATATTCATTACACTGTCCACGGAGCTATGCAAGGGGGACAAACGATAAATTGTTTGAAGGGAGCTGGCATCAATAAAGGAGGCCTCAAAATAAAGCTGGCTATCCTTCAGGTAATAATTGCCTTTGATAAAATAACGGGCAGCTACCAAATCACGGAACATGGGCCTATTCTGTGGATCATGGGGCAAAATCCCGATATAGGATTGATATTGTTTTACTGTGAAGTAGGGAACCGTCTGCACCATTTTTAATTCAGCGAGTTGGCTGGCAATCCAACTGCTGGCTATATCACCTAAACCGGACAATGATGAATCACCAGTCTGGTTAGTAAAAGGCAAAACAGCGATACGATAGTTTTCACCAAGGTCAATTGTATTTGTTTGATTTTTTTTATCAGGCAAAAAAAATAAAGAAAGCAATACTGCTATCGGAAGAGCGGCGACAATGAACCAAACTTTGGATACCGTGCGTGCTTCTTTCTTATCTACAGGAAATTCAAATACAATTCCACTTTTATGGAATAGCTCTTTAATCTGAGGCAGCTGGTAAAAAGAGATGAGATGGGTTTTAGCCAACAGCATGGCATCATCACTCTTTTTAACCTCGCCGGGAGAAAACCCGGTTTCTTCTTTGAAACATTTATTAAAATAAGAGGGATCTTCAAAACCAACCTTATGACTGACCTCAGATACTGATAAATTGCCTTCCAGCAAATAATAATAAGCTTTTAACATGCGGATATATCGAATGAATTTGCCGGTAGAAAGTGAAGTGGATTTTTTAATTTTTCGGTGCGTCTGTTCGCGGCTTAGATAGAGTTTTTCAGCAAGCTCGCTTCCGGAAAAATGTTCGACCTCCAAATTGTTTATGACTATTCCCGCTGCTTTCTTCAGAAAAGCAGGATCAATTAAATTATTCTTTTCCATAAGAGAAGAGTCACTCGTGCTATACCAAGTTAACAAAATACCAAATGGCCTGATTTAAAAAATTCTGTATTTAGGAGAGATCGGGGTTCTCCCCTCACACCGGCTATTGACTGGCAAAGCCTGAGGAGATTACCGGGAACTTAGAAGCGAAATGGTTCGATCCGTTTTCAGGTAGTTTAAACCAGGAGAAACTGTAGTTGCCGCAGGTACACTGTGAACTTAGAAGGACTTAGTGTGCAGATTATGGATCGGAGGAAATCTAAGAAATTAACCGGAAAGATTGATACAATTTTCTACCTAAGCTCGTAAATATAATCCATTTTCTTAAAGCCACATTAAGCATTGTTGCCTCAGGTATAACTGAGTTCATCAAACTTTAACTAATTCTTTAACCCTGCTGCTTATAGTTCAAAACCGGGATGAAGTTAATGCAATATCGGCATGAGCCCAGGCCTTCTGAAAATCCTCCCTGATTTTTGCTGCTTCGCTGGCTTTTCCCTGAGCAGTGAGGCTCTGATAAAGTCCAAATAATGACCATCCATTCAAACGGTTACGCTGTAGGTCAACCCGATAAACTGCTTCCGCCAGAGCAGCCTGCCCGGTTTCCAGGAGAGCAGCTCCCAGATAATGGCGGGTAGGGGCATGCCAGGCTGCCGGTTCCTGATATACAAGAGCATCTTCATATTTAACCGCTGCACTAAGATGTTCAATAGCGTCCTGGTACTTGCCCTCTGCAAGTGAAATTTCACCAACAAGTGCTTCAACAGCAATCTGACCCACCTTGCTGGTAGGGTTATTATAGGCAGCCAACAGACTTTCTGCAGATGGATCCTCGGCGTATCTTATGACCTGGCTTAATTCAATTCTTGCTGCTTCAGTATTTCCCCTCCTGGTTAAAGCCAATCCCCGGGCGTAATGCCACATCATCGAGGCGTGGATAAACTGCTCCCCAGGTGGTGGAGTAGTGAGTATTTGATTCCACTTACCAAATCGGGTATAAGCCTGCAAGGGAACTGCCATGAAATCCTGGATAAAGGGCAAATCGATGGCCATTGCCAGGGGCACCTTGTCGGCAACCTTTTCCCCGACATCAATGGCTTCTGCACTTCTGCCCATCATACTGGTGGCTGCCCAGAGAAAATGTAAATTATGCGGATAGTAGGCCAGCGGATACACACCCTGAGCCTGACACTGTGCAATATATTCTTCATCGGCCTGAATAGCGCGCCGGTTATTATCCGCCGCCTCTGCGTACTTGCCCACTCCAATATAAATGTGCGATGGCATATGTACCAAATGACCAGCCGCCGGTGCCAGGTCATCCAGGACATCGGCCGTGTTTATAGCCTGGTCCGGGTCCTTTGCCTCAATGATGTGGATAAAGAGGTGATGTGCTCCGATATGCTCCGGATATTCGCGGATCACCTTTTTCAAAGCAGTAATACATGCTTCTGTATTCTCCCGTGGATTTTTATCACCATCAAAATAGTCCCATGGCATGGTATTCATGATCGCATCCGAATAGAGGGTTCCTACTTCCGGATGGTCGGGATACCTTTTATATACAGAAGACATTTTTTCATAATAGGCGACATTCAGGTTCTGTTGCACGGTCTCCTGCTCCGTGCAACGGGCACGGTAAGCGTTGATCAGATCTTTCTCCATATCAGAAACTTTTAATTGCTTCGATATCGCTTTATTAATGGCTTCAAATGCCTGGGCCTGTCGCACCATATCGGGCAACGGATCATTAATGTTGGGTCCCACTGACAGGGCTTGACCCCAGTAAGCCATAGCACAATCCGGGTCTAACCTGGCTGCCTCCTGAAAAGATCGAAGTGCTTCTCCATGATTGAAGGCATATACCAGGCGCAAACCCTGATCAAAGAATTCCTGTGCTTCCGCCGATTGGGTGGTAATTTTAAAATGAAGATTACTCAATCCCGCCAACCTGGGTGCAACCGGAACGGAGCCATCGCCAACAATATCAAATTTAAATTGGGTCCCACCCAAACCACACATGGACAGACCCTCATTTGGATTTAGCGTGAACTTGTTGTTCTCATTTGACTGGATCAGGAAAAAGGAACTCATTCTGAAATTGGTGAACAGGACGGACGCGGGAACAAGGGTGAGCATCAGGAGGATTAGCTTTTTCATGATCTGGTTTTTTGAGTTCTGAAATTCCTATTTAATTTAAGGAGATTGCTCATCTTTTGCAATTTTTTCTTTCATCACCCAGAGTCCAGTGGAAGTCCCAGATTCTTAAAGAAGTATTGCCGGGCATCTTTACTTATTTATCGCAGACTTGGGATTTTTCGGAAAGCTGGTTTTATCTCCGAACACCCCTTTGTTCTCCAAATCGTATCGCATCGGGTATTTCAACAACTCCTAAATATTAATTCCCCACAATGATTTCCTCTGCTTTTAATAAATTACCATGAAATAGGCTTACTTAACCACAATCACAAGAATATGTCAGATGATCACATTAAATATCTTTTGGAGAAACCTCACCGTCGCGAATTTATTCGCAACGGTTTATTTTCACTAGCTGCCTGGCCATTTTTGATTAATCGTCCTCTTCAATCCCTGGTTCGAAACTATATTTCCCTTGGGGATTACCCCTTCCAACTCGGCATTGCTTCCGGTGATCCGGCAGCCGATGGATTTGTTTTATGGACCCGTTTAGCTCCTAAACCACTGGAAGGAGGTGGCATGCCTGCTACCAATGCTGTGGTCAGGTGGCAAGTCGCAAACGATGAAAAAATGTCGCAGGTAGTAGCTCGCGGAGAGGTCATCGCTACCCCTGAACTGGCACACTCTGTCCATGTGGAAGTCGAAGGGTTGCAACCGGATCGCTGGTATTTTTATCAATTCAAGACAGGTAATGACATCAGTTCTACAGGCCGGGCCCGCACTGCACCGGCTAAAGATATGATGACAGACAGATTCCAATTTGCATTTGCATCGTGCCAGCATTTTGAGCATGGCTACTACACCGCTTACGAGCATATGGCTGAGGAATCCCTTGATCTGGTCATGCACCTCGGCGATTATATTTACGAGTATGCAGGTCAGGATGGCCGGGT
>JBGTCB010000335.1:0-2775 GCA_041748995.1 Saprospiraceae bacterium
TACTTATCCGCATTGGTACTGCCTTGCCATAAAAAGGTCGGACGAGTGCTAACGGAGGATAGGCCTTGTGAGGGTTCCCGCAAACTCAATGCGCTAAAATCGCTGGAAAGAGTTTTTACCTGCACTGCACGGGTAATGGTATCACCCAGGGCCGAGGTGAAATCGAAGGATAAGATATAATCGTCCGCAGTAACAACCTGGGAAAAATCTAATCTGATCATGACTTCATCACCTGGAAAAAATCTATCACCACTTGTAACCGTGACATCTGCTGGTAGCTCTGCATTTATGAGATAAAAACTATCCTGAAAATTACCGGTCGCAAATGACTCAAGATCCAGCATCACTGTAGATGGTAGACAAGTAGTCTGAACATGTGGCACCAAATCGATAGCAAAGCCTGGTTCTTCAGACTTACTGATCACCAGGACACTGTCATTGATGTCAAAAAAGATATTATCCGCCGCTTCAACCATAATCCGTGCAGATTCAGTCGTCACATCCGGAATCAGTACAAACTCAGTTCCATCATTGATGGTGTTGATAATCAATGGATAATTATATGTCTGACCACTATCTGCAGAAAGCAGGATATTAACCGTCTGACAGTTGACGGGAAAAAGATTCGTTTGAGCTACATCCCATTTGATCTCGATATAAGAACCCGCTTTGAGACTATCCGGGAGCTGTGTATCGGTCACGATGAAAGGTCCGGCTTGCTGAGATGCGCGGAAGGTCAATTGATCCCAGCCAATACCTCCGCCGGCAACAACATGATCCCGCACCGTCGCTCTGAAAGTCAGCCTCCGGTCATAAGTTGGTAAGACCTCGGTATTATTATAATTGTTATTAAGAATGTTATCAAGCCCTGGAAAATAACGGGTGGGATCGGGATTGGGGCGCTGCGAACGGAATATCGGAGCATCACCTTTAGGGTTTTCAATCGGACTCAGGCTGGCTACACCCACTCCCGGATCAAATTGTTCCCAACTATAGGTAACGGTATCTCCGTCCTCATCACTGGCCTGAGCTGTCAGTTTAAAAGGAGTCCTTACCGGAATGAAGAATCCACCTTCAAGGTCAATGGTTACTGTTGGATTATGATTACCTGTCAGCGTACTTTCTGCACATTGATCACCGGAGTTTTTCAGAAAAATTTGAATATCTTCAATAGAGTTACTATGATAATAGTTGTCTGAGTCGAAAGCGATGTTCTGATTTCCACAAGCACCCGCATATGACATAATGGTACTTCCACTTCCCGGTTCAAACGCAGTTCGGCTATTAAACTGACCATCGGGCGCAGGCGGACAGTTGTTCCATGTATGTTCTGCTCCAAACTGGTGGCCCAGTTCATGACACACAATACCGATATAAAACCGGTCATTGCCCGATATTTCACAGGATGAACCCAAGCCCTTCATTGATGCATTGCAAACGATCCCGATACCTCCCGATGTCCCTACCACGTTACTGCAGTTTGTGCCAAAAACATGGCCAACGTCGTAATTTGTCGTTCCCAGATTAGCGATAAGGTAATTGTTATTTTCCAGCGCCATTTGACTTGCATTGCCGTTAGAAAAAGGATCATCATCACCATTAAGGAAGATCAGATCATCATTGTTTTCCACAAGTTGTAATCGAATTGCCAATTCACTTTCCAACACAAAATTTATCCTGCTGAGTGCCGTGTTAATGGCGGCAAGAGCCCCTGCTTTTGTACCGTTGTGCCTTTGGGTATACTCACCTGTAGCAGAAATGGCAATTCTAAATGTCCTCAGTACCACTTCTTCTGCCAGTCCACGGGCAAAAGGTGAACGAACCGGTTTCTGGTTCAGGAAATCCGTTTCACTCTGAAGGAAGTGATGTTCATGGTTATTATAAAGTGCCCGGATTTCAGGGTCTACCCGGTAGTCTTTTGTATGGTAAATCAGATAATACCGATGATCATCTTCAGTAAAGGGGTCGATATAAATTTCACCATCCGGATGTTGTAAAACTGCATGCAATGCACGGGCACTCAGATCAAGTCGACCTTTGATTAGCTTATTGGAAATATCCTGGAGAAGATATGTATGAATGTCGGGATATCGTTGTTGCAATGGTTGAGCAAAATTCGAGTGTCTGGTAGCCCGGAATGTGTGCAGGGTACCTTCAGGTAACATGATATCGACCTGCCCTTGCTGCAATGCACGGAGCATTTCATCCAAATTAATTTCAGCAAGTTGATATTTGACAGGCAACGTTCTTTCACCCATTTCTTCAATGATAGTCGTTGCTCGTAAACTTAGCCAGTTTTGAGAAAAGCCCTGGCAAGCCAGCACAAGGGAAAAAAACACAACTATAGTACGTAACATAAAGTATGGAGAATTGTCATCAAAAATTAAAGCGGAAAGATATAGTTAAACCGGGATTATGTATTAGGGTTTTGTCGTGAAAGGCAGAAGTGCAATAAAGACGGGTGCTCCAGAGGTTTTTGAGGGCATGAATGAGCGATTTGTGCCTCTTAAGGCAAAACGAAGATCTGGTAGATCTTCGAGTGAATGAACCGCTCGCGGATGGGAAAGCATGGTCACCATCATGGCGAGCATCAAAAATCGATGATGTGCCCGTATTTGCAGCAATTCTGCCTTTTAATAGAAAGTCTAATGCATAATCCCATCTAACTTGCTTTTAAGACATTGTTATCCAGTCTTTTATACATGATAAAATCATTCGGATCTATTCCCAATCTTTTCATAGTTCTGGTCATGTTTGCGATGGCTTTTCTTTTGA
>JBGTCB010000336.1:0-3580 GCA_041748995.1 Saprospiraceae bacterium
CCTTCCAGGGTGCCTTCCAGGGGATTTAGGGGTATTGCTCTCGTTGTTATGTTTAACTTTTAATGGTTGAACTGAAACGTCATTAATTCTTTGCCCACATTTTCAATATATGCTGATATTTCTTAATTTGTAACCAAAAGATAGGGAGCTATTTCTATTTCATTGGAAAAACAATCGGATTATGAGCAGAATAGATCAATTGCACAAGTTATTCACTACTGATGTCAATCATCCTGAACAATCCGGTAACGCAAAGGAAATCCTCCAGGCAATGGAGGATTTAGAACGAAGAACTAAAGAAATCTTTGGGGAGGAAAATTCAGATTTATGGGTTGCCGGAATGATGTACGCCGTAGTTCGACATAATAAGGTAGATCTAATCCCCGGCAGTACTCTGACTTTGAAAAATATTTCGGCTTTTTATAATCAGAATGAAGATGATGTACTGCAGTTGGCCGATCATATTGAGCAAGAGATGGACCTGGATGAGTCAACAGAAAATTACACTGAATCCGGTTTCCCTGAAAGTGAGCATACGTTTGAAATCAGCAAAAGTGAGGAAGAGAAAATTTTTGACGACTGGATGTGTGTTGAGGTGGAGTTCAAATCCCGGGCAAAAATAGACCGGCGTAGAGGCCTTCAAATTGAAGAATTGGTTAGAAAATTCTTGCTTGAAATCAATAGAGATAATGAGGAGGAGGATTACTACCTGACTTTAACGGGATTTAAAACAGAGGAAAGAGAATTAATGATACGATTGGATGGATACGAAAGAAACATCGATCGATTTTGTGATTTAATGGAGAAGAAAAGTTTTGTTTGTCAGGAAATCATAGTCCTGGAATCTGCCACAAATCTTTTTATTCCCAATTTTCACTATGCGACATTCATGGAATCATATGCAGACATGAAGTTAGATGGTGAGGTCTTTAAATACATGGGAGAAGGTCCGGCAAAGATGGATCAGGCCACCGTTGAAGCCATTAAGGCTTTCAGATTGCACAAATCCGCTTCGATTGCGGAGGTTCGGCAAATATTAAAAAAACAGCCCGATTGCGTGGAGGCCCTTATTTGCCTGGCAGGATGGGAAGAAAATCAAAGTAAGCGTATAAGTCAGCTTGAACATGCATTGGACATGGCCGAAGAATCACTTGATCTCGATGAAATTGATAAACAAGGAATCTGGTGGGGTGCTCACCGGACCCGACCCTACATGCGGGCTATGAATCTCCTTGCTCATGAGCTATATGAAGCAGGTGACGAGGAAGGTAGCCGGGAAATACTCTGGGAGTTGATCGAAATGAACAAAAATGATAATCAGGGAAATAGGCAGATTTTGCTCGAAGTGTGTGTAGTAAAGAAAAAATGGATTGAAGTAAGAAAGCTACTTTCCTTGTATCCTGATGATCAAAGCTTACCCTTTGTCTATGCACTACCGATTTATCTCTATTACACCCAGGGAAAGAAATCCAAATCGAAAAAAGCCCTCATTAAGGCCTATCGGCGCAACAAGTACCCCCTGCGTTTGATTGCCGGGGTTGAGGAGTATCCGGAGTTGCAGCCTTATTTTAAACGGGGAGACAAAAATGAGGCAACCGAAGTCATTCCTTTTTTATCAGTTTGTCTTCAAAAAGATAAAAAATTAATGCAATGGATCTTTGATGTCCTGATAGATGGCGGCTACTGGACATTGGATGGAGATGTGATTGAAGTGGCAGAAAGTAGTAACCAGGAAAATGCAAAGATTATTCCTTTTGGACGGTGATCTGCTCACTACATTTACAGGCTTTTCTGCTCACTATCAGCAGCAACCACCGGACAGCTCCCCAGCCGGTTTCACCTCTGCGCTCCACCTCCCTGAATTAAAGAAAAAAGTGTTTTGTCTTAATCTTTCGTATTTTTACCCCGTTCCCTAATAATAAGGTTTAGCATCAAAATGCCGTGAGACTTCTGACGCGTACTTAATAGATGTCCACATGCAAAGAATAGTATTTCTGTTGTTAATCTCACTCCTCAGCCTTTCCCTAACCGCCCAGCCCACCGATGGATTGAAGCAAGAATATGTCCAGAGTGCCGGTACCCGGTTTGGACTGGCATCCACCGACCTGATGGACTATGATGTCTCCAATAACTACGTAACAAACTCAACAGGCATCAGACATATTTACCTGCAGCAACGATTCCAGGGCGTCAAGATATTTAATGCCATCATGGGCCTCCATATTTCTGCAGAAGGAGAACTCGTTTATTCGACCTCTAGTTTTGTCGGCAAATTGCAAAGCAGAATAAACAATACAATTGCAGGCATTCCACCCGAAAGCGCGCTTTTGGCGGCAGCCCGTCACCTGAATCTGCCTGGTCCGTCTAATGTGAAAGTGATGAAACCGGGCATGTTTAATGGCGCAGGCATTTCTCAGCAAGACATACCCTACTCCCTGATATATCAATTGGTGGATGACGGGAGTCTGATACTTTGCTGGGGTCTGGTCATCAAGGATATAAATTCAGCGGATTGGTGGGATATCCGGGTAGATGCCAGTACCGGACAAGTTGTAGACAAAACCAACTGGACAGTCGAATGTAGCTGGGAGAATGGTGGCTTCGAGAACAGGGAACATTCACATCATACTGCAAAGAAGGAAACCTTTGTCCATTCTGAAGATACTCATAACACAGCTGATTTTCAAAACCCGGATTCATATAATGTATACCCTCTCGGAACCGAAAGCCCAAATCATGGGATGCGTACATTAGTCATGAACCCGGCGGATGTATCTTCGCCTTTTGGATGGCACGATACCAATGGTTCCGCTGGTGCTGAATACACCATTACCAGAGGCAATAACGTCTACGCTTATGAAGACCGGAACAGTGATAATCTTCCTGGGTTTAGCCCAGATGGCGGAGGCAACCTTGAGTTCGACTTTCCCTTAGATCTTTCAGAATCCCCGGTAGTCAACGAATCCGCCATAATCACAAACCTGTTTTATTGGAATAATTTAATGCATGATATCTGGTACCATTATGGTTTTGATGAAGTCAGTGGTAACTTTCAATCAAACAATTATGGCAATGGAGGTTTGGGAAATGACTATGTCCGGGCAGAAGCCCAGGATGGCAGTGGATTAAATAATGCCAACTTTTCCACGCCACCAGATGGATCGTTGCCACGTATGCAAATGTTTCTCTGGAATGTTGGCACAGCGGTCAATGTTACAGTCAACAGTCCGATGAACTTAACTTTGCACGATGGAGCAGTTCGTGCCAGCTTTGGTCCATCAAACTTTAGTGTTGCCGGTGATCTGGTACTGGTGGATGATGGAACAGCATCGCCTGCTTTGGGGTGTAGTACCCTGGTCAATGGCGCGGCACTCAGTGGAAACATTGCAGTGATTGACCGGGGAGTTTGCGAATTAAGTTTAAAAGCCTTAAATGCCCAGAATGCAGGAGCCGTGGCGGTCATAGTAATTAATAATAAGGCTGGTGCACCTGAGGTGATGGCGTCGGGTACGTATGGTGGAAGTGTTACGATCCCAGCTATGATGATCAGCCAGGCAGATGGTCAGGCTGTTCGAGACTC
>JBGTCB010000337.1:0-6503 GCA_041748995.1 Saprospiraceae bacterium
GAAGCGATTAAAAGTGTTTGCCCTTGCAAAGAAGGGGAATCCGGGTGCTTTGATCGGTGTATTGGGGTGTATGGCTGAGCGCTTGAAGGCCAAATTTCTCGATGAAGAGCAACTCGTCGATCTGGTGATAGGACCGGATGCCTACCGGGACCTGCCCCGTCTTATAGGAACGGCTGAAGATGGAGAAAAAGGAGTCAATGTTTTTCTTTCCCGGGAAGAAACCTACGCAGATATCAGTCCGGTGCGACTCAATAGCAACGGGATCACTGCATTTATTTCAATCATGCGTGGTTGCGACAATATGTGTTCATTTTGCGTGGTTCCTTTTACCAGAGGTCGGGAACGTAGCCGGGATCCCCATAGCATCCTGGCAGAAGCACAGAATTTGGTACTAACTGGATACAAGGAAGTGACCCTGTTAGGTCAGAATGTTGATTCCTATAAATGGGAAGACACTGACTCTGGTGAGAAGGTAACCTTCGCACAGCTTCTGGAGATGGTGGCCGGGATCAGTCCGGTGCTCCGGGTAAGGTTTTCAACATCACATCCAAAGGATATCACCGATGATGTGTTATACACAATAGCCAGATATCCCAATATCTGCAAATACATACATCTACCCGTCCAGTCAGGTAGCAGCAGGGTATTAGAATTAATGAATCGCACGTACGATAGTGACTGGTATCGGTCAAAAATCAACCGGATTTACCAGGTCATTCCTGATTGTGCCATATCATCTGATGTTATTACCGGTTTTTGCAGTGAAACCGAAGAAGATCATGCAGACACTTTAAACATGATGGCATTTGCCAACTATAGCATGTCATATATGTTTATGTATTCAGAAAGGCCAGGCACCCTCGCAGCCAAAAAGTATGCAGACGACATATCGGAACAGGTAAAAAAAAGTAGGCTTGCTGAGATTATCAGTTTACAAAACACTTTGTCTCTCCGGCATAATCGGGCCGAAATTGGACAAGTGCGGGAAGTCTTGATTGAAGGAGATTCGAAAAGATCTGATCAATTTTTCAGGGGTAGAACTTCACAAAACAAAGTGGTTGTCTTTCCAAAAACAACAGATCAGAATCCGGGCGATTATGTGGTGGTTACAATTGAAGAGGCTACCAGTGCGACGCTGATCGGAAAATTCATCGGATTGGGCGAAAACAAAGATGGCGTATGATCGCAAGCATTCAGGCCATTAAGCAGCGATTTGGCATTATCGGTATGTCAGTCACTTTGGACCACGCTTTGAGTACAGCGGTCAGAGTGGCTCCCACCGAACTTTCCGTATTAATAGCAGGAGAAAGCGGAGTTGGGAAAGAAGCATTTTCCAAAATCATCCATGGTTTAAGTCCCCGAAAGCATAGTACATTTATTGCCATCAATTGCGGTGCCATTCCTGAGGGTACGATAAATTCCGAGTTATTCGGCCATGAAAAAGGGTCATTTACCGGGGCAACCGGTGAGCGTAAGGGTTATTTTGAAACAGTCAATGGAGGTACTATATTTTTGGATGAAATCAGCGAAATGCCATTGGATACCCAGGCTTTTCTACTTCGGATTCTCGAAAGTGGTGAATTCTTACGGGTGGGTTCGAGCAAAGTTTTAAAGACGGATGTCAGGGTGATAGCCGCCACCAATATAGATCTACTGGAAAGAGTAAAGGGTGGTAAATTCCGGGAAGACCTATATTATCGTCTAAGCACCGTACCGATCCAGGTACCTGCTCTCCGATACCGTCGTGAAGATATCTTCATGTTATTTCGCAAATTTTCTGTCGATTTTGCAGAAAGATACAAAACCACACCCATCACGCTTTCGGAAGATGCACGAATATTGCTGGAGCATTATCACTGGCCAGGGAACATCCGGGAATTGAAGAATGTAGCCGAGCAAATTTCTGTCATTTCTGAACAGAGAGAGATTGATTCTGAAATGCTCGAATCTTTCATTCCAAATATACGCAAACGGCATTTACCTGCTATCACCAGAAATGGTTCTGATTCGGATAGTTTGCAGGAAAGGGAGATTCTCTACAAATTGCTGTTCGATATGAAATCCGATTTAAATGACTTGAAGCGGTTAGTCTTTGAACTCATTAAAAACAATGATTTGAGTGTGCCGGATCAACAAATGAAACAGCTGGCAGTCGCCCAAAAATCCACAGAAGAATCCCACCATCTATTCGAGAGAAAGGTCCCGGAGATGGTTCAGGACCTGGCAGCTCATCCTTTACCCACCGGTGAAACGAGCAAACCAATCATCCTGGGGCAGATTGGCCAGCCAGGATATGTCCAGATTGAGGAAGTGGATGAAAATCTCTCTATCGAAGACATGGAGAAAGACTTGATAAAAAAAGCACTGAAAAAACATAAGGGCAGGCGTAAGGATGCCGCTATTGATCTGGGGATTTCTGAAAGGACTTTATATCGAAAAATTAAGCAGTACGAACTGCCTTAGCCAGTGAAAAAACCAGTTATGAAACATCTAGGCACGTTTCTTGGATATACAGTTGCAGTTCTTCTTCTCAATGGAGGTTGTTATTCCTTTAGGGGCATCAGCATTCCACCGGAGGCAAAGACATTTTATATTTCGGAACTCAGAAGTAGAGTACCGGGAGCACCAGCGGATTTGGGTCAGCAATTTAGTGAAAACCTCAAGCAGAAATTTCTGAATCAATCGAGACTCAACTTTGTTGACATTGATCCTGATATTGAATTTAGCGGTGAAATCACTAGATTTGTTGTTACTTCCGTAGCTCCGCAGCCAGGAGAGACTACCGCGTTTAATCGATTGGAAATTGCGGTAAGGTTGAAATATGATTATCATCTGGACGAAGAAGAAAACTGGGAAAACAGTTTTTCTTTTTTTTCCGACTACAGCCGGGATGACAATTTACTGGATGTTCAGGATGAACTAATTACGATAATTTTTCAACAATTGTCTGAAGATATTTTTAATAAGGCCTTTACCAATTGGTAGATTGGTAAACACTTTGACTCATGGAGGAAACGCTCATTAATGGGAAACCCCTATCGTACTATCTTCGGCATCCCGGAGCTCTTAAGGTAGTAGGACGAAATGAGCTTAATCGGCTGATTGAGCTCTATCCTTATAGTGCGCACCTTCATCTGCTTCTAACTGTAAAGGATCACCTGGAAAACAATACTACCAACCGGGATCTGCTCGAAAGGGCGGCTCTTTACATCTCCGACCGGCGGAAACTGGGTGAATGGATGAATAAACTTCAAAGCTTACAGCAGGATGAAGCACTGACCTATGGTAAGGAGCACCTGGAAGCTATGTCTCAGTCCCTGGAAACCCTTGTTAAAAAGCACGATGAACCAGGTTCTGTCGAAGTGGACGACCTCAGGCATGTAGGGGACGATCTTGAAGAAAACCAACACACCGGACCTCTGAATTATGCTGACCTCAGTGAAGAAGAAATCTGGGTCGAACAAGTATCGATAACGGAAGAAAATCTGGCCGGAGAACTAACAGTTACTATTGCTCCTCAAGAGAAATCAGTACCCAAAGAAGGGACTATTGTCGAAAATACGGAGGAATCAGGCCAGGAAGCTCTGATTGAACCTGAGATTCAAGAGATTCAGGGGGAGAAAGCCCAAACTACTGACGAAGAGGAAAGTGAAATTTCCGAAAAACTTTCTGATCTCTCATCGGAAACCGAAACGAAAATACCGGTAGAGGACCAAACTTTTGATCAACCGGAAGAAGAAGATGAGGAGGAAGATGATGATGAGGAGGAGGAAGAAGAGGAAGAGGAAGAGGAAAAAGAAGGAGAGGTTGTGGATGTGCATTCAGAGCACGAATTGGGTGCTGCTAAAGAAGCACATATGAGGGATGATGGGGAGCAGTCAGAGAAAGAAGAAATATCGCATGATGAAATATCCCAGGAACCTGTTGATTCGGAGTCTTTGAGCGAAGAACGAGTTTCACCCGAGGCAGAAACAACCGCTGTGATAAAATCATCAGGACAGGAACACGAGCCTGTTTTGGAGAATCCTCTGGAAGAAAGTTACGAGACTCCATTCCTTCGTTGGCTGCATAGATTGGAAACAGCAGAGGGACTAGGATATGAAGATCTGGAAGCGAAAAGACGTCGTAAGCTAGAAGCGGAGAGCGAAATCCTAAAGACGGACCGGCTGAAAAAGAAGAAAAAAAAGAAGAAAAAAAAGAAATCCTGGAAAATGGAGAGTCTTCGTCCTGATGAAACGCTGGTATCAGAAGCACTTGCTGATCTCCTGGCAAGTCAGGGTCATCTTGACAGGGCAATTGAAATGTATGAGAAGTTACGTTTGACTATTCCTGAAAAAAGTGTTTTCTTTGCACAAAAAATTAAAGCCCTCGATCAAAAAAAGTAGTTATATGGTTACATTTATGACCTTTCTCATCGCCATCGTCAGTATCTTACTGATGGCATCGGTACTTATACAAAATCCAAAAGGAGGCGGAGTAGATTCAACATTTGGAGGGCAGGGAGCCAATCAGATGTTTGGAGCCGCAAAATCCACCGACTTTATTGAAAAAATAACCTGGGGTCTTGCAATAGTGCTCTTTGTACTTTGTATAATCACAACCCTGCTTGTGAATCCGGCGGGAAGCGGCACGGAGAGTCTTCTATCCCAATAGAGTAAGAAATAGAATTCACAGAACCTGGGAGACAAAATCTCTCAGGTTTTTTGTTTCATAGCTTGCCAAAATGTCAATGGACTGCCATCAATACCTTTGAACTTGACAGTAAGTCCTTAAAAAAAAGCAGCTTCCTGCAATTATGACAGAAAATCACGAATGGCATAAGAAGTGCAGGTAGGAAACTCGATATGAAAACCAATTTTCCTAACATTCTAAAATAAAGTTTATAAGATATGATGAAGCCAATTAATGATAGAGTAGTTGTAAAACCTGCTCCGGCTGAAGAAAAGACCCAGGGAGGGATCATCATTCCGGATACAGCCAAAGAAAAACCTCAAAGAGGTGAAATCGTGGCTGTTGGACCGGGAAAGGATGGTAACTTAATGACAGTTGCCATAGGTGACGTCGTGCTCTACGGTAAATATGCCGGCCAGGAGCTCAACTATGAAGGAAATGATTATCTGATCATGCGAGAAGATGATATCCTTGTAGTACTAGACAAGTAGTCGATCAGACTATCCTATCTTTCTCACTACTCATTGAAACATTATTACTTAAATTTAAAATTCTTGAAATACAATGGCTAAAGAAATTAGCTTCGATATGGACGCACGGGCCAAGTTAAAAGCAGGTGTGGATGCCCTTGCAAATGCCGTGAAAGTTACACTCGGACCGAAAGGTCGAAACGTAGTTTTACAAAAATCATTTGGTGCTCCGTCAATCACCAAGGATGGTGTGACTGTGGCCAAAGAAATCGAATTAGATGATCCCATTGAAAATATGGGTGCCCAAATGGTTAAAGAAGTTGCTTCAAAGACTTCAGATGCTGCCGGAGATGGTACGACCACTGCGACCGTACTTGCACAGGCCATGATCACTGCCGGGATGAAAAATGTGACTGCCGGTGCCAATCCTATGGACTTGAAACGAGGTATTGATAAGGCAGTGAAGGCAGTGATAAAACACCTTGCTTCTCAATCAGAAGTAATTGGTGATGATTTCGAAAAAATCAAACAGGTAGGTTCTATATCTGCCAACAACGATGAAGAAATTGGTAACCTGATTGCCGATGCTATGAAGCGGGTTTCGAAAGACGGTGTTATCACTGTGGAAGAGGCCAAGGGCACGGATACCTATGTGGATGAGGTACTAGGCATGCAGTTTGACCGGGGATACTTGTCACCATATTTCATTACTGATGCTGAAAGCATGACAGCTGAATATGAAAATGCACTCGTTTTGATCCATGACAAGAAGATCTCCAATATGCAGGATATCGTTCCTATTCTGGAGAAAGCTATCCAGTCAGGTCGTCCTTTATTAATCATCGCCGAAGATATTGAAAGCCAGGCTCTTGGAGTATTGGTCGTCAACCGCTTGCGGGCTCAACTGAAAGTTGTTGCCGTAAAAGCTCCGGGTTTTGGTGATCGCCGAAAAGCTATGTTGGAAGACATTGCCATCTTGACCGGTGGTTCGGTCATTACCGAAACCCTGGGCCGCAAGCTTGAGACTGTGATGTTGGAAGACCTGGGCCGCGCAACCCGCATCGTCAGCACCAAAGATGCCACCACTGTTGTCGGTGGAGCCGGTGCTTCCGAGGCCATCAAGGGCCGCATCTCCCAGATTCGCGCCGAGACCGAAGCCAGCACCAGCGATTATGACCGCGAGAAGCTGCAAGAGCGTCTGGCGAAGCTGGCTGGTGGTGTCGCCATCGTGCGTGTCGGTGCTGCAACCGAGACCGAATTGAAGGAAAAGAAGCACCGCGTTGAGGATGCCTTGAGCGCAACCCGCGCCGCCGTTGAAGAGGGCATTGTCCCTGGTGGTGGTGTGGCTTTGATCAATGCAAT
>JBGTCB010000338.1:0-10221 GCA_041748995.1 Saprospiraceae bacterium
ATGTGGATGATATTTGCCGTTTTATCAACAACAAGACTGTTGTGCTGGCAGAAGAAAAGAATACCCGGGATTATAACCACCGTGTATTGGAAGCAAATCGGGAGCGGCTGGAAAATATAACGTTAGTCAATGGAGAAAAACTTGAAGTAATCCGCATGCCGATGCCAACAAGAATCGATTTTGAAGATATGCGACTGCCTGCCAGCTACATCAATTTTCTGATTTTAAATGATGCGGTTTTAATACCGGTATTCAATGATAAAAACGACTATCTGGCCCTGGGTATCTTCAGGGAATTAATGCCGGACCGGGAAGTTATTGGAATAAGTGCGATTGATTTGATCTGGGGACTTGGTACCCTTCATTGTCTGAGTCATGAAATTCCTGCTTGAAGGCTAGAAAACTGCTGAAATAATTCAACCTGTGCTGATATTTGTCAAATGAGTTTCTTTGTTATAAGATTCCGGCCGTTCTCGTCCGTAAATTCAACAGCCTCCGATAAAAAAGCCACGAATCTTTTTCCGTGGCTTTACAATTACGAACATTTATACTTACTCGACATATTCATACTTTAATGTTGCCTGTCCGAGCCAGATACATACGATCGTGCTATCACCGGCTACCAGTTGGCTATGCACATTGAGTGCCTTTCCTTTGCTGTCTTCCAGGCTGTACTTACTATCGCCTTCCTGGTATATTGTATCTAAGAGGATCTGATCGTCATAAGTTACGGTGATTTTCAGAGCCTGATTGGCACAGATGGAATAATTGCTGACAGTGAGGAAATTTTCAATTGCTGATGAGGCAGGTAGTATCAATGTGGTATCCGTCGAGTGGTCCGAACCAATTTTCCAGGATACCGAATAATCCTGATAATTTTCATTTAGGTTTTCGTCCTTATCGCATGCCGCCAGGACAACGGTGCTTAGGAATATAAGATATACTGTGTTCATAGTTAGTTTGTATTTGCTCTTACAGACGTGGTGAATGGCCGGAAAGGTTGGAAAAAATTTATGTGATTCTCCTATTTAACATTTTTTAACAAAAGCACTTATCATTTGGCACATATACCGTATCAGCAGACAGCGGGAAAGATTTTGTAGATTGAGTACCTGGATTCAGGTGATAAATCATGTGGGAGCGATTTCGAAAAATTGGACCCGGGGCAATGGTCGCGGCAGCTTTTATTGGACCAGGTACGGTGACAACAGCAACCCTGGCGGGAGCCCGGTATGGTTATACCTTACTTTGGGCGGTACTCTTTTCGGCTGTGGCTACTTTTTTTCTGCAGGAAATGTCTGCCAGACTGGGTATAGCCGGCAATCGTGGGTTGGGTCAGGCCATTCGGGAAAAAATGACTGCGAAATGGACATTCCTGATAGCAGCCACGCTCGTAATCGGTGCGATTATGATCGGTAATGCAGCCTATGAAGCGGGTAATATTACAGGTGCAGTTCTTGGGTTTTCCGCCTTGATGGACTTCAGCCACTGGGCGGTCAATCCTTTGATTCTTATTATTGCGATTATCGCTTTTCTATTACTCTACAGTGGAAAATACCGTGTTATTGAACGGTCACTGGTTGTTATGGTCGCAACTATGGGCATTGTTTTCATTGCAGCAGCTATCCTTGCAAAGCCTGATTATTTGTCCATTGTAAAAGGGCTATTCCTGCCTTCCATACCCCAGGGTGCCATATGGATGGTGATCGGTTTGATTGGGACAACGGTGGTGCCCTATAATTTATTCCTGCATGCTTCCTCGGTCAGAGAAAAATGGCAGGGTATTGAGCATCTGGCGGATGCTCGTTTTGACACCCTGTGGTCTGTCGCATTGGGAGGTTTAATCACCGCATCCATTTTGGTAACCTCTTCAGTAGTCCTTCATGCTCAGGGTACTGAAATTAGTGGGGCTTCTGATTTGGCAGCGCAATTGACACCTTTTCTGGGTGTTGGAGCGGAATGGTTTATAGGGTTTGGATTTTTGGCAGCCGGGTTGTCTTCAGCTATTACGGCACCACTCGCAGCTGCTTATGCCACTTCCGGAATGCTGGGATGGCCGGCAGATATGCAGGACAGGAAATTTCGATGGATATGGCTCTTTGTGTTACTGAGCGGACTCGTATTTGCTTCACTGGGCTTTAGTCCGATCCGGGTCATTTTATTTGCCCAGGTAGCGAATGGAATTCTGCTTCCGGTGATTGCCGGATTTTTATTATGGATCATGAATGATTCAAAAATCATTGGCGCATATATCAATACTACATACAGAAATATGGTTGGTTTAGTAATAGTATTAGTGACTTTGATCCTTGGCTTTAAAAGCATATTTGCCATATTTTAAGAGATTAATTTGGGAATTTTGAAATGAAAGATTATCAGACAATTATATTTTGAAAAAGCTGGGTTTAAATGACAGGAAATCAACGAACATTGGCATTGGATATTAATTGCGATATGGGTGAGAGCTATGGTAATTACCTCATCGGTAATGATGAGGAGATAATGCCTTTAATAAATTCCTGCAATATCGCTTGCGGATTTCATGCAGGAGATCCCTTGCATATAGAGAGGACTCTATTTAATGCCAAAAAATATCAACTCCGGGTTGGAGCTCATCCGGGATATCCGGACCTGAACGGATTTGGACGCAGACCTATGCGACTTTCAGAAGATGAATTGCGATCATCCGTTAAGTATCAGGTGTCAGCGATCCTGGGTATGGCCAGGAGTGTTGGGATGATTGTTAGCTATGTCAAACCCCATGGAGCTTTGTATAATCAGATGGCAGTAGATAAAAAGGAGGCAGAAATTGTTATTCGAGCCATCCGGGAAGTTGATTCCACCCTTGCCATCATGGGTCTTGCGGGTAGTGAGATGAGGCAGGTTGCCGGAGAGTTGGGTCTGAATTACATTGCAGAGGCATTTGCTGACCGGAGATATGATGATTTTGGTCGGTTGGTTGGCAGAAATCAACCGGGAGCAGTGATAGAAGATCCTTCTCATGCAGCGGAACAGGTATGGTCGATATTCAGGAATAGAGAAGTACAGACATTGTCCGGAACATTTATTCCGGTAGAAGCTGACAGCATTTGTATTCATGGTGACAACCCCTATGCCGTGCCTATCTTAAACGCGATCAAAGAGAAATTATCGAATTACTGATTGACGCCAGTAATTTTTATTGAATAAAAAATAGACAGAAAAGCCAGATTTGATCATTCCATCCCTTGGATCATCATTCGAAAAATGCTTGAATTAAAAAAACATTAATGATTCTCTAACCATGACCTTTTATCCGCTCGGTGATACAGCTTTATTGATCAATTTTGAACAAAAAATTGACCGGATAATTCATGACCAGGTACTGCAATTAAGTTCTTATTTAAAATCAAAGAATATTGATGGAATTTTATTTTATGTACCTGCCTATTGTTCATTGACACTGGGTTATGATCCGTTAAAATGGAACTACGAAGATCTGGTAGAAAGGATCAAACGATTTGCTGAAAAAATCAAACCCAATGCACATCCAATCGATGGCCGGATCTGGAAGATTCCGGTATGTTATGAATCGGGGTATGGACTTGATCTGAAGGAGGTGGCAACGGAAAAGCAGGTGTCTGTCGATACGGTTATTGAATGGCATATTTCAAGACCCTATTATGTGTATATGTTGGGTTTTTTGCCGGGTTTTGTTTATCTGGGCGATCTGCCATCTCAACTTCAATGTGCAAGGAAAGGTACTCCACGATTAAGAGTACCGGCTTACTCGGTCGCTATTGCGGGCTTTCAAACCGGTATTTATCCAATAGAAGCACCGGGCGGCTGGCAAATATTGGGCAGGACACCCATCCGGATTTTTGACCCCCGGCAGGAGGATCCCTTTTGGTTTAGAATGGCGGATACGGTAAGTTTTTATCCAGTGAGTGAAGAACAATATCACCAGATTGCAGAGCAGGATTATCACACTCAAATTGAAATTTGTGCTGTCCATGAATGAAGGATTAACCCTGGTATTTTTAAAGACAGGTCTGCAGACGACTATCCAGGATCAGGGTCGAATGGGCTGGCAGCACTATGGGGTGCCGGTGAGTGGTGCCATGGATATGAATTCCTACCGGTTGGCTAATTTTATGGTGGGCAACCCGGAGGATAGCCCGTGTCTGGAAATGTGCATTATCGGTGCAAAGATCGAATTCCGGGGCAAAGGCCAGATTGCCATAACCGGTGCTGATTTAGATGCCCGGCTTAATGGTAAGGCAATCCCGATGTATCAAACGATTGATGTGTGCGATGGTGATAAGCTGGCTTTTCCCCGTTGCAAATCAGGGTGTCGATGTTATCTAGCAGTCAGGGGTGAATGGAAAGTACCTCAATGGTTGGGGAGCTGCAGTGAAGTGCCTTATGCCGGTGATCTGGCTGGTCTGCCTCCCCCGGTGAGAAAGGGCACCCAAATAGAGATTTTGTACCTTTCGAATATTTTCCCCAGAGAAACAACAGTCAGCTTTGAACCGGAAAACAAAGATTTTGTCCGCATAATTCCCGGTCCGGAATATCATCTTTTCAATGATCACTCCAGGAAGGATCTGACTAGTCGAAATTTCATAATCTCAAATCAATCCAATCGCATGGGCTACCGGCTGGAAGGCAGCTTGCATGGCTTTGAACCACTGCCCGAAATGATCTCATCCGGTATGATCCCAGGTACGATTCAGGTCACCCGGTCCGGACAATTAGTGATTTTGATGGCAGATGCCCAGACGACCGGAGGGTATCACCGGATTGCTGCCGTTTTAAATGATGATCTGCATATATTGGCTCAGAAAAAACCAGGTGAAGCGGTTGGATTCAGGTTGATTTAATTCGTAATTCTTCATCCTGCTTAATCGGTTTATTCCATTGTTTTTCTACCCAAATAAATCCTGGGATACTGAGGAAATTGAGTCCGGCAATGAGAAACCAGGTGGTAAAAAAACCAACACTCTCTACGAGACGAGTACCTAGAATGGGGGCAATAATGAAGGTACTTGAAAACATCATTGCCCAAAAACCCATATACTTTCCTTTTAAGTGGAACGGCGCCCGGCTTAATGCCAGACTATTACCAAAAGGAAAATTAATGATTTCACCTAAGGAAATCAGAATATTATATACTCCAATGACGATCAACCAGTGCAAAGGAAAATTCAAAAATAAATGTCCCACTCCCATCAATAGAGCACCCAGGATCATGCTCGTGAAAGGCTTCCAGCGTTTTTCAGAATAGGCTACCAGAGGCATTTCAAAGAAAAAGACTATCAATCCATTAAATGTGAAAAATAATCCGATTTGAGCTTCAGTCAGACCCAATACCTGATTAAAGTATAACGGTATGGTTGACATAATCTGGATAAATGCAATAATATTAATTGAAGCGACAACCAGAAATATCAGGTATATATAGTCAGAACTGGCACGACGGGTATTCAGGCTATAATTCTCCGGTTTTTTCTTTTTTGCGGGATCAATATTTCGCATTAAATAGAAAGCCGCCAATATGCAGGTGAGTCCATCCAATACAAACAACCAATCATATCCAACGCTTCCGGCCAGCAGACCGGCAATCGCCGGTCCGATAGAGATACCTAAATTCACTGCCATCCGTATCAAGGCTATCGCCCGGGTTTGATTTTCCGGCTTGCTGAATATAGAAACCGCCGCCATCAGAGGAGGGCGTGATGCGTCAGCCAGGGTGCTGGTTACAAAAACCGCTGTACACAGGATATAAAATTCCTTAAAGAATAGCAACGAGGTCATAGCTAAACCTCCATATATCAGACTCCGGGAAGCAACTTTGTAAAATCCGATCTTGTCGGTCAGCCATCCTCCCAGCCAGGATCCTAACAGTGATCCTGCACCATACATACCAGTCAGGATACCTGCCTGGACTACTGAAAATCCCAACTCCCGGGTCCCATAAAGCGTGAGAAACGGAAGCACCATCATTCCGCTCCGGTTGATTAATAAAACAATAGCCAGCGTCCAAACCTCCCGGCTAAGTCCTTTGAAAGAGCTGGTGTAAAAAGCGAGAATTGCCTGCATAATGTATGGGGGTACATCTCAAAACCCCGTTCAATTGCCAACCGCTTATGTACTATAAGCAAGGTTTTTAGAGGTATCCTATATGCAAACTTAGTTTTTTCTAAGGTAGGTACTGATTATTTTACCCGGCTGTCAAAGAGCGTGGGTTTGCTTTCATTGCCATAGAGATCAACAATACTGATGAGGACTCGACCGGTTGCGTCTAAATAAGGTTCAATCAGTGAATATTCAGGTTCAGAATCTTCACAGGGAATAATTTTATAATTCCAAATAGTATCTTCTAAATAATAGATAACGATTATTCTAAATTCTGCATTGGTTTTAATTTGCAAAATGGATTTACCAGATAGATTGGACCTGGTCACAGAGTTTATCAGTGGTGTTTTCTTTGATAACCAGGGAGATGACGGAGGAAGTGCCGGGTGGTTGTAGGGTCCCAAAAAAATATTTTGAATAAGGCTGTCATTTCTGACAAGGGGTCCAATACTCCAATGGATCGTACCTGGACTATCCTTCACCAAAGCTCGTGAAATCATAATTTGATTGATGGTTTCATCGATCGCTTCCTTACCCTGGAGACGGCCTATATTTAAGCCGGGCCACAGATGTCTTTTCTTGTAATTTTCGTTCTGCCACCATTCCAGTAAAACTGGAAAACTTTGAGGTATCTGATTGATGGGCCAATAGAGTTGTGGGGTAAAATAATCGATCCATCCTTTATTTAACCATAATTTTGCATCGGCATATAATTGATCGTATTGATCAAATCCCTGGATGCTTGCGGGGTAGCCTGGTCTCCAGATACCAAAAGGACTGATTCCAAATTTGATATGTTTTTTTTCTTTTTTAATTCCTTTATACAACTTCCTGATAAAGTCATTGACATTTTGCCGGCGCCAGTCAGACTTGTCCAGTTTGCCGCCTTTCTGTTGATAGGCAAGATAGCTGTCATTGTCCGGAAAATCATCGTTGTCATTGTAGGAGGGATAGGGATAAAAATAATCATCAAAATGCACTCCATCGATATCATAGCGTTTAACCAGATCCATTGCCACCTGATAGGAGTGTTCCTGGGTTTCTTTTTTTCCCGGATCAAGCCACCAATAGCCATTTTTCAATGCAACCGCCAGATTTGGCCGGGTGCGAACAATCGACTTTTCTGTGATCTCTCCCCCGGTCGTGTGGTGGGCCCGGTATGGATTGAGCCAGACATGTAGCTCGATACCACGACGATGAGCTTCTTTAATCCAGAAATCCAGAGGATCATAAAAAGGTGACGGAGCTAGCCCCAAGGTACCCGTCAGGAAATATGACCAGGGTTCAAGATCACTGGGATAGAACGCATCGCATTGCGGTCTTACCTGAAAAATAACCGCATTATAATGGTGGTCAGCAAGGAGATCTAACAGTCGAATGGCTTCCTTTTTTTGAACGTCCACCGAAAGACCTGGTTTACTGGGCCAATTGATATTGGCCACGGTCGCGATCCAGGCTGCCCTAAATTCCCGTTGTACCTGGGGTAAACCCATGGTTGGAGCCGGTTGTTTCAGCGTTTGTGGAGTCATACAGGCACCGGTTAGAATGAGTATAGTGCCAAGCAGGTAAAGGACATGCCATCGATTCATCCGGTAAAATTAATGATTGCGCTTAATTGCTGGTATATTTATCCCTTAGTCGTAGGTTGTGTAGTTGATTCCATGCTGGACACATTGAGTTATGGCATATTTATTTAAATAGCAAAGTAGAGAGCAATGAGAAAATATCTTTTTTTAATCCTGTTACTGAATTTGGTCTTTCCTTTGGATGCTCAGGAATTAATGTTTAAACCGCTTTTCAACGGAGTTGATCTCAACGGTTGGATCGATGTTAACACTTCTCCGGAAACCTGGACTGTGAAAAACGGGGAAATCATTTGCAGTGGCCTTCCCATTGGAGTCATGCGTTCAGAAAAACAATATGAAAACTTTATCCTGGAGATCGAGTGGAAGCACATGGAAGCCGGAGGTAATTCCGGCATTTTTATATGGAGTGAAGGAACTCCTTTTTCAGCCGATGAACCCTTAACCAAAGCTATGGAAGTACAAATGCTGGAGTTGGAGTGGGCCACGATTCATAACCGGACCGACGATTACGTCCATGGAGAATTATTTCCAACCATGGGCATGACCGCCATCCCGGATAATCCGCGAGGAGACAGGAGTAAGTCCATTGAAAAGCGATGCAAAGGAAAAGGGGAATGGAATAAATATATTATAGTGGCGGTTGATGGCACGGTTAAATTATCGGTCAATGGTAAATTCGTAAATGGCATTCGTGATTCGCAAAGGAAGAAGGGTTATTTATGTCTGGAGGCAGAAGGAGCAGAGATTCATTTTCGCAATATCCGGATTATGGAATTACCCGGTGGTGTCATCACTGAAGATCAGATTGCTCCTGTTGTCGGAAATTAAGGCTTCGGTGGTTGAAGACATAAATAGAATAAAAGTATTACCGGATGAAAAAGTATTAAACAGACGCGTTTGGCTGAGAAGCCGTGAAAGAGCTAGAACATGAAAACGAGGACAGTCAAAACTTACAACAAACCAGATTTGAAGTGTTGTTACGACCTCGCAAAAATCCGGGATGTGGAAGTTGCTGTTTTATTGGTGGATGCAAAAAAAATAAAAAGAATGACAAAGCCAATAATTGATAAAGTAAACTGACTATCTCAGCTCCCAATCACGGAACAAGATTGTATTTCATCGATTGGAAATTCCCGATATAGTACCAGTTAATATAAGACTGCTTTTTTCTGAAGCAATCTACAATTTTGAGGAAACAGGAAAAATTTCAATGAGGGTTTCGATGGAGTTAGGCAATCTTCAGTTTTATGATATAGCGAGTTCGAAGGTGTAATCATTAATTTCTTGTAAGTGATGGACAAAAGAGAATACATCAGAGGATTAACGGAGCTCCTGATAAGCACAGGCACTGGGATGCATGTGAAGGAATTGGCCGTGTTACTCAACCCGGATGGTTTTACAACTAATTTAAGATACATCCTTTGAAGGCAGAAGAGGCACCTATACGTTTAATCATGCCACCCACGATTGGTTGATAGCTACAAGTGAGGCTTACAGATGCCGATAACCTGGCCAAAGCATTTAAGAAATCGGACGAAACTTATGCTTATGAGTAAATTGTTCACGTTTTATTCTTGTTCACGTTACGTGAACATCGTATATTTGTGAACATATGGAACAGGAAATTGTAAGTATCGCCCTTGAAAACCTTCGCCAAACCACGGGTATTGAAGCTTTTTGGCAGGAAAAAGGCCAATTGGATGGTGTGTTAGACCTTACTGTGAATGGCAGGAAACACACGTTTGTGGTGGAGGTAAAGCGTGAAATCAGAACACTTCAGCTTCGGCAAATTGAAGAATATTTTCACCGGCATGAAAACTTTTTGCTGTTGGCCAACCGCATTTTTCCAAAAATTAAAGAAGAACTCAGGCAAAAAGACATTCCCTATATAGAGGCCAACGGCAATATTTACCTAAAAAAAGGAGACCTCTTGCTATATGTGGATACGCAAAAAGTTCTCGATATCGACAAAAACAAAGGGAACCGGGCATTTACCAAGACCGGCCTGAAAGTCTTGTTTTATCTACTTCAACACAAAGAAGCCATTAATCTAACCCAAAGAGAATTGGCTGAAAAAGCCAATGTGGCCTTGGGGAACATCCCACAAGTGCTAAAGGGTTTGAAGGAAACGGGCTTTCTAATTCCAGTGAATAGAAAAACCTACTTGTGGGAAAACCGAACAACACTGCTGGAAAGATGGATAGTTGAATATGCAACGGTTTTACGACCAAAACTCAAGAAGGATAGATACACCTTGAAGGGTCAATGGCAGGCTATCTCATTCGACAACAACAAGACCTTATGGGGCGGTGAGCCTGCTGCAGATATGCTCACCAATCACCTAAGACCCGAAAAGTTTTTGATTTATACACAGGAAAACCGAATGGAATTAATCAGGAACTACCGGCTAATACCGGACCCGAATGGAGAAATAGAGGTACTTGAAATGTTTTGGAAGCAGGAAAATGGTAAAACTGCTCCCCCAATATTGGTGTATGCAGATTTGATGTTGGAGGGC
>JBGTCB010000339.1:0-3013 GCA_041748995.1 Saprospiraceae bacterium
AAAATCGATTTTACTGGGCGGTGTAGCCGGTGGTCTGGTTTTGCATGGATGTAAAACGGATCCGTCTACCGAAACAGTGGTGGATTCAGCTGTAAGTGACGAGCCAGGAGGAGGCTATGGCAGAGTACCGGAAGAGATCGAACGAGACCAGGCTCTGATGGCAGAGACTTTCTTCAATAATCATGAAATGGCAACCATCACCGTATTGGCCGACATTATCTTACCTGGTGACGACAGCTCCGGATCAGCTACTGATGCTGAAGTACCTGCTTTTATTGAGTTTATTGTCAAAGATATACCCTCTCATCAATTGCCGCTTAGAGGAGGTCTCATGTGGTTAGATCATGAGTCAAATTCACGATATGGCACCCCATTCGTTCAGAGCAATCACGATCAGCAAATTGCTATTGTTGATGATATTGCCTACCCTGATGAAGTTAAACCGGAACATTCTCAAGGGGCCAGGTTTTTCAGCCTCATCCGGGACCTGACCATGACAGGCTTTTATACCACTAAGATTGGTTTTGATGACCTCGGATATGTTGGCAATGTGCCCAATGTATGGGACGGTGTACCAGAGGATGAACTCAAGAAACACGGGCTTGAGTACGATGAGAAATGGCTTGCCAAATGCATTGATCAGGAAACCCGGGCGAAAGAACCCGTTTGGGATCAAGCTGGAAATCTGATAGGATAAGATTGGGAATGATCAAAGGCTAAATGCTACATAAGCATCACCTGATTTGCTACCCAATTTGCCACCACCGCAGGCGATGACAATATATTGCTTGCCATTCACCATATAGGTTGCAGGTGTGGCGAATCCGGCTGCAGGCAGATCATGCTCCCATAACAGTGCACCGTTTTCTTTGTCAAATGCTCTGATTTTTTCATCCATAGTAGCAGCGATTACGACAATACCCCCACTTGTTACAAGTGGTCCGCCATAGTTTTCTGTTCCACTTGAATCATGGCTTCCGTTGGCTAATTTTGGATGATTACCCAAAGGGATTTTCCACTTGATCGTACCTTGATTAAGATCTATTGCATTGAGCGTACCCCAGGGAGGGGTCATGGCGGGAAAACCCTCATGATCTGTGAAGCGCAAATATCCACTCATGAAATAGGGATATTTCCATGATTGCCTTGCCAGATGTGATTTTTGATCTTCCAAAGTCGTTTTTTCATTGGAATCAAACAGGTAGGCAGTAATCGCCCGGATATCCGAATCACTTAGATGTGCAAAAGAAGGCATCATACGCTGACCCTTTTGAATAATAGTTTTGATTTCTTCAGAGGTCTTTCTTTCAATGATACCTTCTAATGAAGGTACGGTATAGATACTGGCTCCTTTTTTATCGGCACCATGGCACAATTGACATTGAGCTCCATAAATATTTCGACCCTTCGATGCCAACAATCCATCATCCTCCGCTTTATACTCGATCATCTTGATAATCCAGGACATTTCGCTAGAATTGATATACAGAATACCATCCGGATCGACTGCGGCACCTCCCCATTCTCCTCCACCATCAAATCCAGGCAGCAATAGGGTTCCTTCTTCACTGGGAGGAATAAATTCCTCACCCTTTCGCAGACTTTGCCATATGGCATGGACATATGCATGTGCTTCCGGAGTCCGCTGAGTAATGTCTTCTTTATCAAAACGGTGCCGGGAAAATCGGGGTGGTTTGGAGGGTATTGGTTGTGAAGACCAGGTCTGTTCGCCTTTGAGGCTTGAAGCCTGAGCCGGGACTTCGACGATAGGGAAAATAGGTTCACCTGTCTCGCGATTAAATATAAAGACGTATCCGGCTTTGGATATCTGAGCTACTGCTTCAATTTTCCTACCATCTTTCTGAATGGTGACAAGATTAGGTGGAGCGGGTAGATCCCTGTCCCAGACATCATGTCTGATAGTTTGAAAGTGCCAGATCCTTTCACCAGTGCTGGCATTAAGGGCAATGAGACAATTGGCAAACAAGTTTTCACCATGCCGGTCTCCCCCATAAAAATCATACGCCGCAGATCCGGTTGGCACAAATACGATACCCCGCTCATGATCAACACTCATACCACTCCAACCATTGGCTCCTCCCATTTCCGTCCAGGAATTCTCCGGCCAGGTTTCGTAGCCAAATTCACCAGGTTGAGGAATGGTGTGAAATACCCATTTTAGGTCACCGGTATGCACATCGAAAGCTCTGATGTAACCCGGTGCTGCACCCATCGCTTCGGAAACTCTGGACCCTACTATGAATAGATCCTGATAAATCACTCCAGGACTATTGGCGACCACAAACTCTTTTTGAGCCCTTTCACCCAGACCTGTCCGGATATCAACCCGGCCACCATTGCCAAATCCACTGAACAAAGTTCCATCTCCAGCATTGACTGCATGGATACTATTACCGGCGCAGAAGTAGATACGCTCGTCTGTACCATCTGTCCAAAAGCTCAGTCCGCGGTTAACCCCCATACCAAACATATTATACTCTCCCTGGAAAGGATCAAATTGCCATCTCAATGATCCAGTGGCGGCATCCAAAGCAAATAGTTTCAGAGTAGGGGAGGTACCGTAAAGTATCCCATCAATGATCAGAGGATTGCATTGAATCTGAGATCTGTCTAATGAATCAGCATCGCCACTATTATACATCCAGGCGACTTTCAGGTTTTGTACGTTTTCCGAATTAATTTCTGAAAGATCGCTGTATTGATTGGAACCCGGATCTCCCTGATAGTGAGCCCAGTTTTCCATTTCAGGTATATTTTCTCTTTCCTGACAACTAGTTAAGACAACCAGGACTAGCAGGAAAATTCTTTGAACACTGACCATAGGATTCGATTGGATAGATGAATTTCGTAAATTACAATCGTGCAAAGCAAATAAAAATGACATCGACGAGAAAAAACCCAGTGTACAAGCGAAGGAGTTTTTTAAAGAATACTGTATTGTTTTCTGGAGGACTTTTTATTGTGCCAAGACATGTCCTGGGAGGGAAAAACT
>JBGTCB010000340.1:0-12065 GCA_041748995.1 Saprospiraceae bacterium
CATACCGTTATTTAGTGGAGTAATATCGCCATTGGCTGAAGAGGTGGAAGATCCAGCCAAAAGAATACTTCCATCGGAGCTCTGGATGATATCATTGAAGAGATCTTCTCCACCACCATCAAATTCAAGATCACCCCAGTCTAAATCCTGCGTACCATCCAGATGTAGTCTTAAAACATATCCGGTATACATGTTGGCCGGTAATAAAGCAGGTTCGACCATATCATCATGATATCCAGCGACCAGGTAGCCACCGTCAATAGTCTGTATGACCTTGCGTGCAAAATCGTTAGAACCGGATCCAATAGCTGATATCCAACTAGTCTGTCCGGCAGCGTCCATTTTAACAACCAGGAAATTATAGCCAAAAGGATCATTCATCATCCCACCCATGCTCCACTCAGAAAGGGTCGGTCCTGCAACAACAAATCCTCCATCGAAAGTCTGTTGAACACTGAATGCTTCTTCCGACTGACTGCCGCCGACTAATTCACTCCAGGAAACGTTGCCATCTTTATCAAGTTTTACTACCCAAAAATCACCGTTTCCCTGGTTGACTTGAGTGACATCTCCCGACATTGACGAGAAAGAAACGCCTGCAATAATATATCCCCCATCCAATGTTTGCTTAACACTTCGGGCCATATCATTTCCGGCCCCACCTAACAAACGATCCCACGTGATATTTCCCAGGGCATCCAATTTAATCACCCAATAGTCTGACATACCATGATTGACTTCGGTCACATCCCGGGTCGCGGAAGATTTGGATGATCCTGCCACGATATAACCTCCGTCGGAGGTAACATCGAGACTAAATGCAGAGTCTGGTTGACTTCCTCCATAATATTTAGACCATTCTACGGATCCAGCAGCATCCAGCTTAATCACACAGAAGTCAGCTTCACCTGTTGGAGAAACTCCGTAGCCAGCCACTGCATAACCACCATCCATCGTTTTTTTCACCTGTACTGCCACGTCATCTTCCCTATATCCCAATACCTGGTTGACCGGTTTGGAAACAAAAGACCCGCCATTGCATAAATTGTACCAGCCACTACCCCGGTAGATCTCGATACAGTCCATCGTAAGATTATAGATCATCAGACCTTTTTCGGGAGTTAGTATAGCATCTCTTTGTTCACTTGTAAGGCGAGGTGTGAGCAGGCCGTTTCCCTCCAATTCAAGTGCTGGATTCTGTCCTTGGATATTCAGGCCAGATAACAGGAGAAGGTATATTACCAGGGCAGTTGATTTTTTTTTAGTCGGTTGAATGTGCATAAACGTTCTAAATATCTATTGTGTAAATCCAAAAGACGTGAATATCAGAAATTCTCTCGACTTGTCCGCAATCTTTCCTCATCCGCGAAGAAGGGATTAAAATTCTTTTTTTGATGATCAGTACCGCATGACAGTAGTACCCATTGCCAAACACCCGATCCTGGAACTCGATTTCACTAACCCCATAAGATGCTATCATTGGAAGTCATGGTCGATAGTTGTAGCCAAGGTCGTAGTTTGTTTCAGCACAGAAACTTTCCAGTTTGCGAATAACTGGTCACTGATAAAATGCCTTATTGGCCATCATTTTCTTTCAAATTGCTAAAAAATGTAGGCCCTTAAGCCGCTCAGAAATAAATAATAAATTGGAAAATTCATATTACTTTTTCTCAAAGTAAAACAACTAAATCTTGAATTTTATGGGCTCCAATGCATAAATTTTTAATCAATTCCTATCTGCCACTATCTGATATAGAATTCCAGATTCATTTTCCATTTTCTTCCCTCCGTTTTTTAGGATAGCTTCTTCGGCAATGGTAAGAATCCGGTCAACAATATCACTGATGCGATTAAAATTAGGAAGATTATCTCTGGAATAATTAATGTAGGTATCATTAAATGGGACTTCCCATTGAGTCCGGGATGCTATATTGAGTAATAAATCTTCCGGGATCCCGTCTGTGCCATTGATGATCCCCAGCAGTCCTCCGCATGTGGCGGCCTGATTGTCACAATCGTATCCTGCGCTCACTGCAATGCCCACCGTGCCTAAAAAATCTCCCCGGCCATAAAGGATAGCCATCACTCCAGCCAGACCGTTGACCACGGAGGAGACATAAGGTTCGGGGACTTTAAAATCATCCACATAATGATAGTAATTTTCGTGAATTAGCTGCCTGGTCATCCTCCAATCAACGTATTGATCGTGCCATTTCATGACATCCAGCATACCCCTTTTATACGGGCTGTCCTCCGGTAGAATTTCGGCAGCCATTGCCACCAGTTTATGGCATCTTTTTCGAAAAATGCTGCACTGTACATTACCGCATAGGCTTTGGTTGCATGGACCGCCCAATCGTCACACATAATTTTAGCACCCCACTCTGCACGTTCGGTGGCCTTATCAATCATCCCGGGATAAAATACACTCCATATTTCATTCACTAATTGAGAAGTGATCCGATACCATTCCTGATTGTTTTCCTTACTTCCCGTTTCCGGAGGTAACGTGCCGGTTTCCATGAGATCCCGGGCTTTTCTATTCGCCGCCCAAATAAAGCGGTTAATGTGCGCCTTCCACATTTCAGTAATTTCCTCATAGTCAATATCAAGCCCATATTTTTCGACGGCATGAAGGGTGACAAATTCGATATCGGTGTCGTCATCGCTCCATGCTCCACCCATGGCATCAGCCAGAATATGGATGTAAGCCCGGCGATCGTCTTTGTTCATTTTCAGATCAGATGTTTCTAAATCATTTACCGTATAGTACCGGTCAATCAGAATGGGAATGGGTTCTTCTTTATAAATATTTTCAAAGGGAAAGCCCATGTAATTACCCACTAATTGTCCATACCAATAAGCCTGGATTTTATCCCGTAATTCTGCTTTTGAAATGCTTTGGTACTCCTGTGAATACACACTGGTGTAAATGGCAGGCAGAACAAGATTCAGAAGTATAAGAGTTGAAAGCAATATTTTTTTCATGAATGTTTGCTATGTCTTTATTCATGAAGGTACATAAATTGGAAAACCATTGAAAGGTATTATGGTGTTATGGTGTTGTGGTGTTGTGGTGTTTCCCGAAGAAGAACAGGATAATCATTAATTAGTCTCATCGCATTGAATGGTATTGTGGACTTTTGGTGTTGTGGTAGGAAAGGGGTTTAACTGTTGGAAGGTGTTTAATTGTTTAACTGTTTAATTGTTCCTTCCGAAGAAAAATAATTCGGATCCGGGAGCTCCACAGCGCATCAAACGGCAGGCTCGAAGAAAATGCATCAGGAACCATTTGAGAGGATAAGACAACGATCGAATGTAGAGATCCTGGAGCCATTTGGTATTTGAAAAAGTGTTTAACTGTTGTTGAACTGTTGAATCGTTTAATTGTGACACACCAACAAATTTTATTTTACGGAAGTGGTTTTTAATAGCAGGCTGGAAAGTCCCCTTTTAGGTCCCTTTTAGGGGATTTAGGGGTCCCACTGCTCTTGGTTTTTGCCAATTAGACTTAAATCTCTTCCCTGCTTAATCCAGGTCGTTAATGGTTTCTCTCCTGGCTACATTTTTATAAATAATCCCATCGAATTGGGATCAGGACCTACTCATATTTTTCACCTGCCAACACCTTGAATGGTAACCAGTTTTCCCGGGGTGCGAAGGCACATGTTGTAAAGCTGGAATAAGTGCAGGGTGGGTTAATGGCCAGATTGAAATCCACAATGACCGAGTTGTCTTCCGATGGTTCGAAAAACATTTGGTAAATATCAAGAAACTTTCGTCGAGAGGTCGAAATGCTCATATTGCACAGAAACGCCAGTTCTTGCGAGGTCATATTATCGAAAAGGTGATTTTGAATGACTTTTATAAGCGAACGGTTTTGCTGTTTGGTCGTTGAATTAGTGATAAATCCCAAAATTGGTCCCGGATACTTTTCATAGAGATAAAGAAGTACCTCCTCCATTTGGCAATTCGAAAGTTTTTCCTTTCAAAATCATTTTTCAGAATAATCATCGAGTTCTGAAAATTAATCAAATAGGGATCCTTGGGAAATACCATCACGGAGAGGGATTTTTCATTTGGCGTATCGACTCTGATATCATACTTCTCCAGAAAGTTTGACAAAAATTCATTTGTGAAAAAAGAAGTAAACTCTCGAAATCATGAAATAGGGTAACACGCTCCGTCATCAACATACTACCAGAGGTGAGGAGACCGATCTGCTGATCATTAATGGTGTACCGATTGTTTTCATCCATGACCTCCTTGATGCCTTTCACCATGAAGCAGAGCATGTTCTGCGTGTATTTGAGTTTGAGCTTGATCTGATCTGGTCCATGCTCACGTTCATAGAAGTAGATCGTCACCGGCTCTTTTTGACCCCGAACAAAATAGTCCGGCAGAGCAATAATATCCATCTTTCGATTTACAATTTAGGTGTGGAGAAAAAGCTCTCCAGGCAATGATTCTGCCGGATCATTGCCAGCATTTCGAATTTACAAAACGACCGGGAAATAACCAACAGACCGGGAACTTAATCGTAGCCTAACTCACTAGAAATTACGGGCTGATTGCATTGCAATGAAGAAGGAGGGGAGTCAAAACCTAAAATCGCACGGAATTATAATTTATATTCCATAAACCGGGCACCGGGTATAGGATTGTAGGTGTAATCATCCTCGATTTCATAAAATCCGGTGGAAGTATAAAGTTCATTGGCATGTTTCATATCAGGTACAGTATCTAAACGCAAAAAGCGATATCCCAATTTTTTTGACTCTTCAATCGCTTTGTTGAGCATTTTTCGACCGTAGCCATGGCCCCGGTAGGCAGGTCTGACATACATGCGTTTGATTTCAGCAATAAAGTGACCCAGGTTTCGCAAGCATGTCACACCGGCATATTCTTCTCCTTTTTTAGCAAGTAAAATAAATCCCATCGATCCACCATAATGGGTGTCCAGATGAGCAAGTTCACTGTCAAGATCCTGAAAATCAAGACTAAAGCTTAATGAGGCAGCATATTCTTTGATAATCTTTTCAGCCTCAGTATACTCCTTCTCCGAACTTACGAAAATAAGATCCGGATCGGTGGCTTCCGGAATAATCATATCGCTAACTCGCATTTCAATGATTTTAGTGATGATAAAAGTTTAATTTTAATTTAATATTTTTTCCGCAAAGACGCAATGCCTGCTGCCACTATATCAGGCATCATCACTTGAAAAAAAAAAGTTTCATTTGTCAGTCAACTTTAGAATCAATCGAGTTCTTTCACCGGTATCGGCAGTTCCATAGCCGGGCTGACCTGATGCCATAATGCTTCTCAGATAACCGGGATCGGGATAGTCCGATTCATGTTTGAGTAGGTTGGGCTGTACCCGTTCGTATCGTTTGTATCGCCATGATATTTTTAAATTATAGATTAAGGTTCTTTAGCTGAAAGTTGTTTCAAGCAGCAGGTTATGTCTGTTAGTAGCTTGTATAGGGCACCTCTATCAACCTCGTTCATGGTAAAAACAATTTTCTTCGAAAATTTATTAGGGTACCTCTAAAAACCTCTGAAATTAGTCAAATTAAAAAAGAACCAAGCGAGACGAGGCATCACGAGGGAGCCTAGCTGGAGCTAAGTGACTAAGGGATAACGAAATTGAGGAGCGATCCGAGGCGTTTAGCCGGTCGAGATCCAGCGGATCTCGAAGCGACGAAACCACGAAGTGGGTGGGAGAGACAGGTTATTTTTTGAATAGCTTAAGCGGTTGACAATTGAACGGGGTTTTTAGAGGTACCCCTTAATATACTTCGCCTTACTTCGTTGATCGCTTGCCTGGCAGGACCATGGCAGACAGGCCTTCCCGGCAAGCCTTGGCAAACGGGTCAGTCAGATAGCTACGGCTATCTTTCTTCCTCGACCCAACGCTAAAGCTTTGGGCGAAAGCGACCGCCTGGGAGGCTTCGGCCTCCGGAGGCCGGCGTCTAGCCTTGTCTGGCTTGCATCTTATTAAATTTTTACTCATTCAGAGGTAAATAGAGGTGCCCTATATTTTATATTAGCGGCCTTTATTATTTCCATTAACTTCCTCGGCAAGATGATCGGCATGATAGCCGCCACGTTGTCCTACGGGTTTATCTTCAGCGTTTGTAGTATCCCGGCTCGTTTGATGTTCCATCTCAGAATTGATTTCCGCACCGAGGAGGATAATAAATGCCGCAAGAAAGAACCACAGCATAAGGATAATTATTGCCGCAAAGCTGCCATATGTTTCGTCAAAGCTGCTAAAGTTATTTACATAAAGGTTAAAAAGCAGCGATCCTGCAAGCCAGAGTACTGTAGCTATAATAGCACCCCAGCTGATCCATTTAAATTCAGGACTTTTACCATGAGGTGCAATTCTATAAACCGTAGACAACGCAAACATGACTATCAGAGCCAGTATGGGCCATCGTAATAATTGAATAATTGTTTCTAATGTTGGGGGTAAACCGATCTTATCGATAAGTGCGGGAAAAGCTACAACCATTGCAATAGCAATAAAGCCAATAATAATACCGCCTATAGTAAACAGAAGGGTAACGACATTTAATTTAAAAAAGCCGCGTTCATCTATCTCATCAAATGTAATATTTACACCTTCAAAAACTGCCTTTACACCTTTATTGGCACTCCATAGACTGATTAGTATACTTAAAACTAAGCTCCAGCCCAGGGATGATTCTGACTTTTCGGATTGCCGTTCTAAAATCTTGCTCACCATTTGGTGCGCCTGCTCAGGAAGGGCATTTGCAAGCTGGCTCATCTGCTGCTCGACCCGTGCCGGGTCCATTACCAGCCCATATATGGATAAAGCAGCTGCAATAGCGGGAAAAATTGCAAGGAGAAAATAAAATGCAATTCCGGCTGAAACGATGGATACATGATCCTTTGTCAGCTGGTTTTTTACCCGTGAGGCAATATCTTTCCAGCCCTTTTTTGGTATTTGTTTTGGTTTTTCGGCGTTGTGACCTCTTTTGTCTGCTGTTGTATTACCCATAATTAGATTACTGATTGCTGCTAAGGTTAAAAGAATTAAAAGACATTGACCGAAAGAGATATAAAAATTAATTTGCTCCAGCCAGACATACTTATAAAACAGGATGTTATATGTAAATGTTTGATGATTGTACCTTTGATGCCGGGCAGCAATCTTTCTCCCCATTCAAGAAATTTCAGTCTCTTGCTTTCGAACAGAATCCCATTATTTCAATAAGCTGTCGATGTTTATGATGTATCCTTTACCGTCGTTAAAGCTCAGGATCGACGAGATGTGAAGAGTTTCAGAAACAGGAAGCGTAGGGAAGTCATCGTAGCACCTCCCCATTCCTGATCCACACCGCCTTATTGAGATTTTTAGTCGATCCGAAGAATAGAGGTATGGTAACAATAGAAACAGCCCCGGCACCAATGAACAAACCGGTACGCCGTGATTTATTTTTCGTGGTAAACGCCGCTACCTCCAAAGCCAATTGAGCGGCGGCAAACGCAAATGTCCATCTTTTTTGTTTCTGATACTTTTTATATACTTCCATCGCCGCTGGACTTATCACCATCTCATGCTTCAACACTTCACCCACGATGCCAATATTATATACACTGTCGTCCTTTACATAAGTGGCGAAACGGAGATGGATTGTTTCTGCCTTGTAACGCAAACTCAACGAGTCTTTACTCACAAGAGAATCGTTTTGCTGAGCCCATATGGAATTGATGGACAAAATGAAACAGATCAGAAAGGAGAAAAGTATAAGCTTTTTCATTCTATGTGTACTCATCTCTCCTCAAACTACAGGACAGCCTATTTAGTTTGATTTCAACAACTTAAAAAGAATGAAAAATGGCAAGGAGAGTGCAGTCTCGTAGGGACTAAGGCTTTGTAGTAATAGCCTACTACCAGCCCCATAGGGGCGAAACCTATTTTAATGGTACGAATAGTATCGCTCCGCTGGAGCTAAAACAGAACCGTATCATATTTTTTACAAAGATTTTGCTCCTACGGAGCTATCTACCGCAAGCGAGGGAAGTAGCGCAGATATTGGTGTGGATTCAGACACTCTTGATTCTTCCAATTATTTGACGTCTGAATCTATGATTGTAAGAAACATTTTCTAACCCACCTGGAAAGTAGCCGGTCTAAAATACTTGCCGGAAATAGTATATCCAACCTGACTTCATCTAACAAATAACAAGGCTACCTGAACCAGAGTAAAATATTCAGATCAATTGCAACATTAATTTGAGGCGTTTGAAAAAATAATGTTAAATTCATTGGGCCGACAAATTTTCATGGAGATTTGCAATAGCAAAAGAAGTGTCCGGCAGCACTCAAATTGGATTTGCAAAAATAACGTCTGACATGAAAAGGATCCTGATTTCACTAAATTTTTCCCTGACCACTTTATTTTGCTTGATGGCGTACTCCCTTGAAGCCCAACCCGCGTTTATCAATCCGATACCCATTCCTCCTCTTGTCGATGCCAGCGATGATACCATAAGATTGGAGATGAGACTTTTAAGAACACATCAATTTAATCCCGCTGATCAGATCCACTCTCCGGCCAACGATTCATTGAATGGAACCATCATGCAGGCAGGAATTGAAACCTGGTGCTATAATCTGGCCGGTGACAGCAGCCTGACTTTCCTGGGGCCTACTTTAAAGTGGCATACAGGTGAAATGACTCATATTCAGGTAACCAATATGCTACCCCAGCCGGCAACCACGCATTGGCATGGGGCAGAGGTGCCGGCACACCTGGATGGTGGACCACATCAGCCCATTGCTCCAGGTACCACCTGGCATGTCGATTTTCGAAATCTGGATAGTGCTTCCACCATGTGGTACCATCCACACATTCACAACAATACTTATCCTCAGGTACAATTGGGTCTGTCTGGTATGATCATCAGTGAACAAGCCAGCGACCTGATCGGACCTACATTGCCTCGCACTTATGGCATCGACGATATACCCATTATCATTGGGGATCAAAATTTCAAATTTATAGATTCTCTGAATATTTACCGGATAGACACGGCCAAAGCCAAACGCCCCTTTAGCCTGGTCAATGGGGTTACCAATCCTTTTATCTCGATACCAAAGGGCCTGGTGCGTTTGCGTATTCTAAATGGCTCCACCAGGAAAGCGATTCAGCTGGCGATCTCAGAATCTTATAATGACACCCTGCTTTCCGCTATGCAAGACTTTATATTGGTAGCAACTGACGGAGGATATACTATTAAGCCTGATACTTTAAAAACCCTACGAACCGGACCGGGTGCCCGGGCTGAAATCATTGTCGATCTCCGTGATAAAAGTATTGGTGATACCCTGTACCTAAGAAACCTGCAAAATCTAATCCCAAACTACATCGTCGGAAGTCCTAAGGGTATGGACCCTACCCACGGAAGTGCTTTCTTACAGTTGCGAGTCACAAATTTTGACTCGTTTCCCGATTATATCCCGGTAAATACGTTCACACCGTTTATTTCAGCCTGGGATCCTTCTGTACAAGATACTCTGGACATTACCCACCGACGAACTAAATCGTTGGTTGGTATGAACGATGGCAGCGGCTTCACCATTGATAGTATTCCGTTTGATTTGACGACCATCAATGACACCATCTGTGTAGGAGCTAAAGAAATCTGGACGATCGAAAATAAATCACCGATTGCTCACCCCTTTCATATTCATAAGATATTTTTCAGAATACTGGATATTGTTGATGCCGCAAATGACACCCTCGACCTTGATTCCCTGGGGTTAAATGGACCAAAAGATGATGTCCTGGTGCTACCGGGATGGAGACTACGATTTTTGGCAAAGTTTGACGATTATCCAAATGCTATCGTACACTCCCTGGCGTATATGTATCATTGTCATATCCTCACGCATGAGGATTCGGAAGGTGGTGGCATGATGCATCAATTTGTAGTGACGGATCAGGGGTTTTGTGGAACGGTGGCTCTGGAAGAAAGGAAGCTACCGGATAATTTAAAGCTTTTTCCAAATCCAACTCACAAAGAACTTTTTATCAAAGGTGAATTAAATCAATTTAGTAGGATTCGCATAATTGACCTTCAGGGCAGAACTCTCCGGGAGCAAGAGTTAATGCCATTTAAGGGTCAGAGCCCAATCAATATCAAAGGTTTGCAACCAGGATTTTATTTAGTCATCTGGCAAACTGCCGAGGGTTTTTCTTCCGGAAAGCTACTTATTCAATAGAGGTACGCTTGGAGGAGGCAGTTCAGCATCAATCTGAGTATTTCAACAGCCTCCTAGAGCTATCCAGATACTGGTATACTTTTCAGGGATAGGTGGTATACTTTTCGATGGCAATCAACAGGATGGATGCGATTAGGGTATAGTCCTGTAGGGACGAAAGCTTTGTACCATTTGAAGGAGAAGACTACCACCAGCCCCAAAGGGGCGAAACCTATATTTGAGTGATACGAATAGTGTCGCTCCGGTGGAGTAAAGTCATAGTCGTACCATATTTTCTTACAAAGATTTCGCTCCTACGGTGCTATCCGGTGCAAGCGAGTGAAGCATTAGTTGATTTGCATTGGCTATAGTCCCTTAGGGTGGGAAGCTTTGTAGTTTGATTGGCTAGAGGAATAATACCACCTCTTCGGGGTTGGGGTTGTGGTGGATTTGGTTATTTTATAATCTTGTCAGCCGTTCGGGCTTGTAGATTGAAATGAGAGCATAGTGCGTGAAGAAATTCCATTCTTATCTTTGAATACGTTCATCCAGGTATGGACTGGTTCACGGAATTAATGACCTATTCAGTGACCCTTAAAATAAAACCCTCGTAATAGTTTGTATTACAAGGGTTTATGAAAATTATATGTGACCCCATCAGGGCTCGAACCTGAAACCTGCTGCTTAGAAGGCAGCTGCTCTATCCAGTTGAGCTATGAGGCCTCTTCGAATCTCTTTCGGGGTGCAAATTTACTTGAATTTTGGAAAATGCCCAATCTCTGGCAGGTAATACATATATTTAGATTTTTGAGACCCGAACTACTCCCCCCATGGCTCTGGATGTTCAAATTGAAGAAAGCTGGAAAGATGCACTAAAGGATGAATTTGAAAAACCCTACTTTAGCCACATCCGGGACCTTCTGAAAACTGAAAAACAAAATGGTAAGTTGATATATCCTCCCGGACCTCTGATTTTCAATGCTTTCAATATTACTCCTTTTCATAATGTAAAAGTGGTCATCCTGGGCCAGGATCCATACCATGGTCCGGGTCAGGCGATGGGACTCTCTTTCAGCGTACCCCGGGAGGTGCCGGCACCTCCTTCTCTCAGGAACATATTTAAAGAAATCCAGAATGATCTGGGGATACCTCCACCCGATCATGGTGACCTCACCCATTGGGCACAGCAGGGAGTTTTCCTCCTGAATGCTATGCTCACCGTCGAAAAAGGACAGGCTGGATCCCACCAAAATTTCGGCTGGCAGTCCTTTACCGATGCGGTGATTAAGATTCTTTCAGACCAAAAAGAAGGCTTGGTTTTTCTGCTGTGGGGCAAATTTGCTCAATCCAAAGTGCAGCTGATCGACCAGTTGAAACATCATGTACTTGAATCTGCCCACCCCTCTCCTCTGGCCGGTAATCGTTTTTTTGATAACCACCACTTCAGCCGCACTAATGAAATCCTGATGAATCAGGGACAAACACCAATCGACTGGAGGGTGTGATGAATTGGTGTTACGGTATTCTGGTATTTTGGTGTTATGGTGTATAACCTCATAAGACCACAATACCCTTTATTATCTACCTTTTTATTCGGAAGAAACAATTAAACAATTACAATTAAACAGTTCAACAGTTAAACGTAACATTACATTAATTAAACAAAATCCTGATTTGTTGCCTGATTCCTCCTTCGGTTGGCAGATTCCATTTCGGTCCTTTTTCGATTAAACGGATGGCTTCCTCATCACATCCGTACCCTAATGATTTTTCGATTTGAATATCCATAGCTTGTCCTTCCGGATTGATGGAAAAGGAGACTTCA
>JBGTCB010000341.1:0-4228 GCA_041748995.1 Saprospiraceae bacterium
CATGGAGTGCAGACTTTCATTTCGGTAACTGAAAACAACATCAAGAATTATATCAAACCGAAGTAAGTTTTACTGGTTAAAATTCTTAGTCCAACCAACCTGATTAAGGCCTACAAGCGAGTAAAGTCGAATAAAGGGATAGGAGGAATGGACAAGATGGAGGTCGACCCCAAGGGAGATATCTTGCGGAAAATAAGGAGGTGTTAATAGGGTCTATAAGTAAGAAATCGCCTGTACGGATCAGTACGCAGGTGGTGTGGGAGGTCAGACAGGGAACTAATTCCCATCTTCCTACTCGTTTGGTTTGTTTGTCTACTGCATTGAATGATGGCCGTTGAGAAACACGAGAACGGTTGTGATCATTGTACAGGAAAATGATATGATATATCAGCCCAAGTGGGTATACAGCTTACTAATCCATGGATGCAGTTGTCCCATCTCCCTTGATCTCGCGATCCTTTAGATTGGCCAGGGTTTTATACGGTGATTCGGCACTGAGCATCGTGAGTAGCCAATTAGGAATTCGTCCACCCTGGTGAATGGTAAAATTATAGCTTACCCTGACCTCGGTTTCACTCACCGGTTGTAGCCTCCAGGAGACAAAAGCCTGGGACGCGATCCCATGATTATTTTTTTCCGGTAAAGTATTAGTCGAGCAGACCATATCATAAATAAGGGTGGCCGTAGACTGATCCCAGGTTTTTTCTACCGCCCACATTAGAGCCCGGTCTTTGACAGGCCACCCCTGATGATTACGGGTGTAAAAATGGTAGCGATTATCTGAGGCCTGATGCATGATCCGGGCTTCCTTGACACTTTCCTGCCAGTTGGGATATTCTTCCACACTGTCTAAGATCCCCTCGAGACTATCCAATGACATATTGATGGTTGTTACCGCCCGAAAGGCTCGCACATTCAAGTCATGGCAATGATGGATATATACTTCCACATTATTTTTATCGATCACTTGTCTCCATTCGGAGGGATTCTGTGCAAAAAGTAGGGAGCTGACGTTAACGGTGACTAGTAAAAAAATAGGAAGGTAGGTAGAAGTAACTCGCATAAGTATCGATTTTGTTCATAGAAGATTTAGTTAATATAATGGCGGGTTACACTGCGGGAGAGAACTTCTGATGCAGTTCGGGGCTCAAAAATGATGCCACAATCATGGACGAAACTTACCTGGAAGGCTGGTTCAACAGCTTCCCGGAAAATACATTAAATTTTTTGCCCAGCTATAAACCTATAAAATTCATACGACAACCATGCCGACCGGTACAATTGCTCATTAGATAAATGAATTTTTTCTTTCAGAATTTCCATGAGTTCGGGATCTTGCAGTAATTGTGATTGAAAGATGGGAATCACTTTGGAAAAACGAACCAGGTCAGCGTCGAGAGGGTTTTTCGCATCAATTCTGGCCAATGAAAGACTGAAGTTTGTTTGATCAAAGACGCAGAACTGGTCCGGATAACGCAGTGCCAGATATAAGGTAGGCATGTGGTAGTCATGATGAAAATGATGATTGATTCGTTTATTTTTCGCTCGATATTGCTCAAGCAACTGGTCGCAATGGAAGTGAAATCGCTCAATTCGCATACTAAGATCCCTCTGATTAGCAAAGAGATCCCGAAACATTGAACGGACAAATTCTCTATTCAGTTGGATGAATTCGATCATGATCGATTTAGCGGATTGATGGTTACCTCCCCAGAGACTACCGGAGGTCGGATGACTTAGAGCCCGGTCATAGATTATTTCGAGTTCCAGGGCTTCCAGGTCCCACACTCGCTGAAAAATTTCCAAACATTCCCATTTAAATGCACAGGAATAGGGTTCTTCTGATCCCAGTTTCTTTTTAAATTGTTCACGATAATAGTGGAGCCGATCCAGTTTCATAGTTGCTTCTCCGCATTAAAAAAATGTGAAGGTAACACCATCATGACATAAATCTTTCTCAGATTTTAGTTGGAGGAATAATATTTAACCTCATCTCAGTGAATAGAGGTGCCCTAAAGCATGATGTTCCCAACACGAATTTCATTTAACCTGTTTCTCCTTAGGGCGGAAGAGATAATGGGGGATCAACCCGGATTCCTTTCCCAAGTGTTTTCATCCCCCATATTATTGATCTGGGGATTTAAAGTGCTTCAGCGGGAATCAATAAAAATCGGGGAGCTAATCAACTTTTAATTCAAAATATATCGTTTAAAAATTATCCTATGGATTAATTATAAAGAATCACAGAATAATTAGTTTATTACAGAAAAAATCTGACCGTTAATCCGGTTTGTTGATGGACATATAGTACAATTGCGGTTCTTAAATATTCACTACTGGGTACCTCTATTTACCTCTGAATGAGTAAAAATTTAATAAGATGCAAGCCAGACAAGGCTGGAGGAAGGAAGATAGCCGTAGCTATCTGACTGACGATCAACGAAGTATGGCGAAGCATATTATTAAATAAATTTTCAAAGAAAATTGTTTTTACCATGAACGAGGTTAATAGAAGTGCCCTATTTAGATATTACCAATTATAGCCTTTTATTTAACCCTCCATAATGATTCATTCAGTTTCGAAAGTTGTCATCAGTTCCGCATTTGCAATGTTAGTCATCCTGTCAGCTTGTCGTCAGGGTACTAATGGCCATCCTCATCGGCACCAGCATATGCATGCCGGATCACATGAAGCAGTGAAACCGACACCGGTGCCTGATCAGATTATACTCAACCTGACCGATTCTCCTTTAAGCAGTGTTGCAGTGAATTGGAGGACCGGAATATCGGTTACCCAGGGTGCCGTAAGGGTTGCATTGGCTACCCATGGACCGGAATTCAGAAATGCATTTCGATTAATCCCGGCGACTTCCGAGCGATTTCGTCATCAGTATGGTGAGGAACCGGAAGTCAGGGCAATTTATCATTCAGCTATCATAGACCAGTTGGAGGCGGACAAGCAATATGTATATCAGGTTGGATTTGATACCATCTGGAGTGAATGGTTTCAGATGAGTATGCCTGGGAGCGATAAATTATCTTTTATTTATTTTGGTGATGCCCAGAATGATGTGAAATCTATGTGGTCCCGGGTTATACGGGAAGCTTTCAGCCAATTTCCGAAAATTGATTTTATGTTACATGCCGGTGACCTGATCAACCGCTTTGATCGGGATCTGGAATGGGCTGAATGGTTTGTAGCTGGTGGCTTTATTCATGCGATGGTTCCCAGTGTAATGACCCCGGGCAATCATGAATATGGCAAAGGGGTTGTCCTGTCACCCCAGTGGAAACCGCAGTTTAATTTACCCGGGAATGGTCCCCGTGGTCTGGAAGAAACCTGCTATTCAGTTACTTTTCCGCAGATGATCGTCATCTCGCTGGATGCTGTACAAATTGATGAATCAGAGACCTTTCGGGATGCCCAAAAGATATGGCTGGATTCCCTGTTAAATAGCAATCAGGTACCGTGGACAGTCATTACCCTGCATTATCCGGTTTTTTCAACGAACCCTAAACGGGACAATGTCCAGTTACGAGAACATTTTAAACCGATCTTTGATAAATACAAAGTTGATCTTGTACTGCAGGGACATGATCATGCTTATGGAAGAGGTACCGTGTCCAATCTGGCGGAAGGATTGAATACTCAGGAAAAAGATGTCGGTACGATGTATGTTGTCTCTGTAAGTGGTCCAAAGATGTATGAGATTAGCACCGATCCCTGGATGACCCGGCGGGCAACCAATACCCAATTATTTCAGATCATCACTGTTGAGGGTAAAGAGCTCAGTTATAAAGCATTTACCGCCACGGGAGATCTCTATGATGCATTCGTCATTGAAAAAACAAAAGAGGGTGTGAATAAATTGATCAATCAGATACCCGAAATGGCAGAGCGAATTGGGGAGTAGATTTGGTTATTTACCATGCCCTTTCTCACTAATACCGGTTTATCCGGAAAACATTCTTGAAATTAGAGAGAGAGGAGGATATAAATCCTATGGCTTGGTATCCGGCTTTGATTACATCTTCCGGTTTTGGTTTATTTACAAATCCCAGGATATAGATCCTGGGCTCTCGGGTTCACACCAATACCGGATTACCAGGAAAATATTTCTCGAAAATCGAAGGGAGAGGAGGATCTAAATCCTCCGGCTTGGTATCCGGCTCTGTTTTTATCCTCCAGCCTTGGTTTATTTACAAATCCCCAGGATATAGATCCTGG
>JBGTCB010000342.1:0-1600 GCA_041748995.1 Saprospiraceae bacterium
ATTGGGATTTGTAAAAAATGAAAGGATGAATATCTATACGCATCTGAAACGAATTAAAGAATAGTTGCGTAAATTTGACCTACCATGAAAATTCGAATTAAAGGCGACTCGGTTCGCATCCGTCTCAGCAAATCTGAGGTCGATTTTATTGGAAAAGAAGGCTATTTGTCAGACGAAACACGTTTCCCAAACGGAAAATTTGAATATGGCCTGATTGTCCGCCATGATATTGCCCAAATGCAGGCAGAGTCTAATCCCAAAGGAATTTTTCTCCTTATTCCCCAACATTGGGCCGATGAATGGGTGGCGACACAGCGAGTAGGTTTCGAATCACGCGTACCGCTTCCTGGCGGGGGTGAGCTTTATTTATTGATAGAAAAAGATTTTCAATGCCTGGATAATACCGATGAAGATCAGTCGGACATGTACCCCAACCCGCTTGCAGAACAGCATCCATGAGCAAAAAGAAAAACCCGAATCCAGAAAACCCGGAAACCTTTACCGGTATTAAACTTGGCGCTCCCAAAACCAGCGCTGCCGGGATTCCTGCTGTTTTTTCAAGCATCCAGCACGTATTTGGTGAAATGAATTTAGCCAGAGGTGTAAAAGCCCTGTTTGCCATGAACCAAACAGATGGCTTTGATTGTCCGGGTTGTGCCTGGCCCGACCCAGACGACGACCGCTCCGCGCTCGGCGAATACTGTGAAAACGGAGCCAAAGCCATTGCAGAGGAGGCTACAAGCAAAAGTCTAAAGCCCGAATTTTTTGCTAAATATTCTGTGGCAGAATTAGCCGAACTCAGCGATTATGATATCGGAAAAAAAGGCCGTATAGCTCAACCAATGTACCTTCCAAAGGGCGATACCCATTACCGTCCGGTGAGTTGGGATACAGCCTTTGAAATTGTAGCCGATCACCTGCATAACGTTGAACACCCTGATGAAGCGGTCTTTTATACTTCCGGCAGAACCAGCAACGAAGCGGCCTTTTTGTACCAGCTTTTTGTACGCGAATTTGGCACCAATAATCTGCCAGATTGTTCGAATATGTGCCATGAATCCAGTGGTGTGGCCCTAAATGAAGCTTTGGGTGTAGGTAAGGGTTCGGTAAAGCTCGAAGATTTTTATGAATCGGAAGTCATACTGATCGTAGGCCAAAACCCGGGAACCAACCACCCGCGCATGCTTACGGCGCTGCAAAAGGCCAAAGAAAATGGGGCGATTATTATATCTATTAATCCCCTTCCGGAAACCGGACTTATTAGTTTTACCAACCCGCAAACCCTGAAAGGAGCCATTGGAATCAAGGCTAAATTAACCGATTTGTTTCTCCAGGTGAAAATCAACGGGGATATGGCCCTCTTCAAAGCGCTGGAAAAGAAATTGCTTGAGTTTGAGGAAAAAAACCCGGGACAAGTATTTGATCTGGACTTTATTCGTGATCATACAATCGGTTTTGAAACGCTAAAACAAGATCTGGCCGGCTATGATTACAAGGAACTTGAACGAATTTCAGGTATCGATGAATACCAGCTTCAGGCCTTTGCCGAACTGCTGCGGGATAAGAAAAAAATCATCGCCTGTTGGGCTATGGGACTTAC
>JBGTCB010000343.1:0-5395 GCA_041748995.1 Saprospiraceae bacterium
CATTGAACATTTTAGTATTATTGCGAGTGATGGCAACTTACCCGTTCTTACCGGGTGAGTTGCTGTCTTTTCTACCTGTCAAATTTTTGCTTCAGGGACCGCTTTAGCACCCGTCTTTAATGCATATCCCAGCTGTGCAACTATAATCGCTTCGGATCTCCTTCTATTTGCAAAAGAATCCATATTTTAATGCGGAGAATCAACAGGAGAGCTACAAGATGATACTCCTCCTGGGTGAAGTCAATTAATTCCGTCTTTAAACAACGTCTAACTATGCGCACGAGATTCATGTTTCGAATGGTCCTTTTTTTAATGGTGATAATGACTTTTTCACAATGTGGTGAGCCGCCACAAACTGAGGACCAGAGTGAAGTTGATGTCGTTGTCTATGGAGGAACTGCAGCGGGAGTCATTGCTGCCGTTCAGGTTGTACGCTCCGGTAAATCAGTCATCCTTATTTCTCCATCCCAAAATTTGGGTGGTATGACCTCCGGAGGTCTGGGTTTTACCGATACAGGTAATAAAGAAGTCATCGGAGGCTTGGCGCGTGAATTTTATCAGCGGATATATCAACATTACGACCAGGATGAAAACTGGAAATGGCAATTCAAGAGTGAATATGGAAATAAAGGGCAAGGTACACCGGCCATCGATGGTGATAAGAGGACCATGTGGATATTTGAACCCCACGCAGCTGAAAAGGTCTTTGAGGATTTTGTTCGTGAATATCAAATTGAAGTAGTGCGGGATGAGTGGCTTGACAGGGAAAAAGGTGTTGAGATCATGGAGGGCCAAATAAGGTCTATGACTTCCCTGAAGGGTAATCGGTATTCGGGTAAAATGTTTATCGATGCCACGTACGAGGGAGATTTAATGGCGGCTGCCGGGGTGCCTTATCATGTTGGGCGCGAATCAAATGCCACCTATGGCGAAAACTGGAATGGAGTACAAGTCGGGGTCTTACATCACGGGCATCATTTCAAAAGTGACATTAGTCCCTATGTTATCCCCGGCGATCCCTCATCGGGAGTACTGCCACGTATCTCAACGGAAAATCCCGGGGTTAAAGGAGAAGGAGATCATCGCATCCAGGCATATTGTTTTCGGATGTGCCTTTCCAATCATCCGGACAACCGGGTACCATTTGCAAAACCCGATGATTACGACCGGAATCAATATGCTTTATTATCAAGGATTTTTGCCTCCGGGTGGGACGAACTATTTCAGAAATTTGATCCCGTACCCAACCGTAAAACCGATACCAATAACCACGGCCCGTTTAGCACGGATAATATTGGAATGAATTACGACTATCCTGATGCAACCTATGAACGTAGAGCAGAAATTATTGCTGAACACGAATCCTATCAAAGAGGCCTTATGTATTTTCTGGCTAATGACTCTACTGTACCGGAAGCTATGCGGGCGGAAATGAATCAATGGGGGTTAGCCAAAGATGAATTTGTCGATCACAATAACTGGCCGCATCAGATCTATGTCCGCGAAGCTCGCCGGATGTTGGGTGAATTGGTCATGACGGAACTTCAAATAATGGGTGACCGCCCTGTGCAAAGGTCTGTGGGTATGGGGTCCTACGTGATGGATTCCCATAATGCCCAGCGTTATATCAAACCGGATGGATTTGTCCAGAACGAGGGCGATATCGGTGTCTCACCACCACGACCTTATCAGATTGATTTTGGATCGCTGATTCCAAAGAAGGGATCCATTGGAAATTTACTGGTGCCGGTCTGTTTGTCCAGTTCTCATATAGCTTATGGTTCAATCCGGATGGAACCCGTGTTTATGATTTTGAGTCAAAGCGCGGCAGTGGCAGCGGTAAGAGCAATTGAACAGGAGAAGATCGTTCAGGAAATAGATTATTATGATTTAAAAGAAACACTTTTGCAAAACAATCAGGTGCTGGAGTATCAGGAATAACCAGGTAAACTTCAGTTGGTTTAAGTTAATTGAATTTGTCCGGATTCGTACAATTCTGTACGCCTTCGGACAAATCCTATTTTTGAAAAACCTGTAATATATTGATTGACAGCCTGATATAGATTTGGCATATTTCTTTGTCTGTTTTTACCAAATCCTCCAAATGTATAAACACTACTTGATCCTGGCGGTGCGGCATCTGGCAAAGCACAAGTTGTCTTCGGCTATTAAAATCCTTGGTTTAACGATTGCGACTGCGTCTTGTCTGCTCATTGCATTATATGTCAATAATGAGCTTGAATATGACAAGATGCACCTTTTTGGTGATCGCATGGTCAAGGCCAATATGGAATATCATTTTGGTGGTGAGACAGTCCTGGCCAATGTATGTGGTACTAAAGTGGCAACTGCTTTCACACATGATTTTCCGGAGATCATTTCCGGATTGAGAATGATTAAATTTCCCCAGGTTGTAAAACATGAGGACCAGCTCTTCGAAGAGGATAATATCTATTTTGCCGATTCAACTTTTTTCACATTTTTTTCTTTTCCGGTATTAAGCGGCAATAGAGAAGATTTGTTGGTTAATCCTAATCAGGTAGTGCTAACCAAGAGTAGTGCTGCCAAATATTTTGGTTCGCAGGATCCCGTTGGAAAATTGCTTCAGATTGGCACACTCAAGGATTTTTTGGTGACCGGTGTCATGGATGATCCACCCCGTAATACCCACGTTAAGCCAACTATGGTGGCATCATTTAATTCATTGCCGGCCAGTAAAAATGAGACCTGGTGGAGTGCCAACTACGCCACCTATTTTCTCCTGCTCGAAGAGACGGATCTGGTAGCATTGCAAGCAAAAATTCCTCCCTATATGAGGACACATAACGAAGAAATCGGTTCGTCCGGTGATGATTATCTGACATACCAACTGGAAAGATTTTATGATATTCATTTAAGATCAGCAGTGCCCGGCAATTTTGAAGCTGCAGGCAATATCCGGTATATTTATATTTTAATTGTTGTCGGCCTGTTAATTCTTCTAATAGCCTGCACTACGTATATTAATCTGACAACCGCCAGCAGTACCGGACGATCACGGGAAATCGGGGTACAAAAAGTAATGGGAGTTAGTAAAACACATCTGATCATCCAAAATTTGATGGAGTCGGGTGTCATTATGAGCATTACGGTAGTCACAGGAATTGTTTTGGCCAACTTGTCTTTACCTTTTTTCAATCAATTATTTGACCGGCAACTGGAATTGCAGCATTTATATTCCCCGGGTAATCTGATCATGCTCCTGGTGATGGTTATTCTGGTGAGCCTGTTGTCGGGTATCTATCCTGCTCTGGTCATTGCAAGATATGAGCCACTCAGCGCTCTGCGGGGTTATGTTACTTCCCGGAACAGAAAGCCTCAATGGCTGAGGAAGGCCCTGATTGTATTTCAATTCGGAATTTCTATTGTTCTTACCATCAGCGCTCTGACTCTGTATCATCAGATGATGTTTATTCAGAACAAAAATCTTGGCTACGATAGAGACCGGGTGATATCTCTACCCGCGGATCGGATCATAAATGAGCGCTATGACGCTCTCAAGACTCAATTAACAAATTTACCGGAGGTCATGAGTGTCTCCGTTTCTTACGATTTACCTACAGAAATCATGGGCGGCTATAGTGTGGGTAAAGGTCTTGACGGGCAACCTGACCGGCCGGTGACCGCTTTGCCGTGTGGACTTGATTTTATCGAAACCATGAATATCGAATTGATTGCAGGAACCGATTTTAATCAGAATGATATTGAAATTAAAAAGCAATTAGAGAAGGATTCTCTAATGGTGGAGTCCATTATTATTAATCAGACATTATCAGACATCTGGGGTTGGGATGCTAAAGAAGCAGTTGGTAAAATAGTGCGATTTAATGGAAGGAGGGCGTTGGTTAAGGGAGTTATTAAAAATTTCCACTTTGCTTCTTTGCACCAACCTATCGAAGCTCTTGTTTTGTTTCCTGATAGTTGGGGCCGCTTTGTACTTTTGAAATTATCCGGTGGTCAGGTGGATCAAGTTTTGGATAAAGTAAAGGAAGCCTGGTCAGGGTTAATAACTCACCGTCCTTTTAATTACCATTTTTTAGATGACGAATTTGCAGAAATGTACCGTTTTGAAAAACAGAATGCCCGGGTCACTTATGTGTTTACCTGGCTTGCGATCTTGTTGGCTTGTCTGGGATTATTTGGAGTGGCTTCATTTGGTTTTGCCCAAAAAACGAAGGAGATCGTAATCCGTAAAGTGCTTGGCTCCAGTGTTGCGGGTATTTTTATTCTTTTAGCCAGGGAATATCTTTTATTGGTCTTTGCAGCCCTGGTCATTGCTGCACCCATTGGGTGGATGGCTATGAGCCGGTGGCTGGATCAGTTTGCCTATCGGATTAATATGGAATGGTGGATGATACTGACTGCCGGTGTTATTGCTATTGTTATTGCTATAATTACGCTTAGCTTTCAGGGTATTAAAGCAGCATTATTGAATCCTGTGGAAAGTTTAAGACAGGATTGATGTAACCTTTAGTCTATCTCTAAATAAACGCCATGTTTAAGAATTACTTTAAAATTGCGTACAGGACATTAAGCAGAAATCCAACATTCAGTTTAATTAATCTGCTGGGTTTGACCATCGGTACGATTTGTTTTCTGTATATATTTCTCTTTGTCCGGTATCACCGCAGTTTTGACAGTCACCATACATCACGGGATCAGCTCTACAGGATTATCAGTGATCTGGATCTCGCCAATGATGGAGAAATCATGCATATGGCTACCTGTTCTCCTCCAATAGTAGTAGGCTTACAGGAGGATTTTCCTGAGGTGGAAATGGCGGCCCGGGTGTGCAGTCATCCCGGACTGGAGCAGAACCTGATGCGGATTGGTGACCGGGTATTTTATGAGAAAAAGGGACTTTATGTCGACAGTACCTTCTTTAGAATGTTTGACTACCATTTTGTGGAAGGTGATCCTTATACCGCTTTAAATGAACCTTATACTATCGTTATTTCACACCAACTGGCCAGAAAATTATTTGACCGGATGCCGGCATTGGGACAGGTTGTAAATATTGGAGGCGGAGCTGCCGAACAACCATTTAAAATCATGGGTGTTTATGATGATGCTCTGGGAAAAAGTCATCTGATGCCGGAATTTTTTATGGCAATGAATTCCGGAGGTATTGGTCAATATATACGAACCAGCAATTCGTGGGCTGGAAATAATTTTATTTATGGTTATGTCAGGCTACGTGAAGGAACTGATCCAAAAACCCTGGAGGCCAAACTTCCTGATTTTTTGATGGCTCATGGTGCCGATCAATTTCGGCAGCTCGGAATGAAAAAGGAATTACACCTGCAACCGGTACAGGATATCCATACCTCGGCCGGTCTTTCCGGCGAGGTTTCCA
>JBGTCB010000344.1:0-3690 GCA_041748995.1 Saprospiraceae bacterium
GTAAAGCGACATCTTAGTTTCCTTCCAATCTCACTGTTTCATATCCAACGAAACTAAAATGTAGGTCCTCGGAGTCATTGGCTTTGACCTTGAATGTGCCATCTATCCCGGATATAGTTCCAGTGGTTGTCCCGGCTACTACAATATTTACCCCGGGAAGTATTTCACCTTCCGGATCGTAGACAGTGCCCGACCATTCACCGTTGGAATAAGACGCATCAACTCTGAGCTTCCCATTTTTTGATTCGGCTTCCTCTACAACAATGATTCCCTGGGTGCTGTTGTCCTCATTTGTTTTGCCTTCGTTAAGCTTGAAGATAATGGGCATGACCATTCGCACTCTTACCGGCTTCCCTCTTTGAGTTCCAGGCCTGAACGAAGGCGCATTTTGCACCACTCTTACCGCTTCACTGTCACAACCTTCCCCAATTCCTTTGACGGCCTTTACATTAGACAAAGCACCATCTTTCTCAACAACGAACTGCACATCGACACGTCCCTCGACCCCCTTCTGACGTGCTTGTATAGGATAGGTCATTTCATTTATTACATACCTGTAGAAAGCGTCCATTCCGCCTTCAAATTCAGGTAGCTCTTCCACTACGGTAAAGACTTCTCCCTCCATTTTAGACTGATTAGTGCCGTGCTGGGTACCAACTTCATTTGTTTCCTGGTACCTCTCTTCACTACATGCGAATACCACAAAAAGCATCGCGCATAAAGAACAAAGCGCTCCCAATTTCCAGGGGCTTACATTTTTAGTTTGTTGTTTCATTGCTATGAGTCGTTTTAGAATTAAATCATAATGAAAAGAACTGGCCAGGTGGAGCCCATTTGATTTTAAAGCCGAACTGATCAGTATAGTCGAATATTGGTCAATGTTGTACGACTTAAGTGCGTAGGCATCAGCCTGATATTCATGTATTTTTCGAATTTCTTTATTGATAAACCATGCAGTGGGCAACCACCAAAAACATACTTTAAACAGCTCGAAGAAAATGAGGTCGTAGGTATGCCCTAATGAAGCATGGGCTTTCTCATGCATAAGTATTACCTGATAATCCTGCTGCTCATTGTCGATGCTATCACTTAGGAAGATCCAATTGAAAAATGTGAAGCTTCCTTTAATATTCGGGACTTTGCGGACGTACAGGTCATTGAATTTCTGATAGTTGCTCTTGCGTTCCAGGTAGATTAGGTAGAGTACACTGATTAGAAATCTGATCAGAAAGAATACGCTACCGGCTAAATACATCCAGATAATCGGATCATAGCTCCAGCCTGACAGATCATCTACAGGAGTAAAGATCCCGGCATCTAACCCGATGGCTTCCATAGGTACGGCATTCATTGGTTCGCTGCTGGCTGGGAACAGCTTGGGTAGTTTGAACAATGGGATAGCAATTGCCAGAAGGGTAGATCCGATTAAATAGAACCGCATTTTCGCATACTGTCTCTCTTTTCTCAGAAAGATCCAGTATCCCAGAATCAATGCCAGATGGATAGCCGAAAGTTCTATTAGATAATTGCTCATGATTTCTTGCTTTTAAGTTCTTTAAGGAGTTGCTCCAGTTCACTGAGGCTGAGGTTATCCTCTTTGGTGAAGAATGAAACCATCTGCCGGTATGATCCGCTGAAGTACCTTTTTACAAATCCTTTCATAAATGACCGGGTATAGGCTTCTTTGGTAATCAAAGGATAATACTGATGCGACTTACCGTGCGTTTCATGCCCCACAAATCCTTTTTGTTGCAAGATCCGGACGATCGTGGAAACGGTGTTATATGCAGGTTTTGGTTTCGGTAATTTGGTGATAATGTCCTTCACAAATGCGGAGTCCAATTCCCATAGAACCTGCATGATTTCTTCCTCGGCCTTGGTTAATTCTTTCATTGATTTGTCTGTTTTATCCGGGTCTATAACTAAATCATTAGTTAAAACTAAAAAATTAGTTTGATTTATTCAAATAATTTGAACTAAAAAATTAGTTTATTGAAAAAATGGCTGTGCATCCAATTTTTTAAGAGCTTCCGTTCACTGTCCTGGATCGGGCTAGCCAGTGTGTCTCTGATGGTATGATAGGCCTGGATCCGGTCTTACTTATGAACCCTGAAATTCTGTTGCTGCCTGAATAGGCAATCAGATAGGGAGGGGGCGACTCAAATAACTGGTGGCCTCGGGTCCGCAACAAAAAATCAGATCCAGAATGCTGAGATTGGGCAGATACCCATGTCTGTCTTCAAACACCTGATTATAGGCGGGTAACTTCACCTTACCATAGTTTGTCGGAGTCAACTGACCGCGTTTATCATGCTCTCCACCAAGCTTATTGAATGATGAAGTATATTGCAACGCCGGTAATCGAAGGCTACTGATGAAGTATTGTATGATATCGACATTGAATTGAAAAAGGTTTTCTCCGGCACCAGTATATAATTTTTCAATTCCTGGATAATAGTGGTCAAAATAAGGTGCACTGCCATAAGCGGTTTTGATGCCTGCCAGATGAGTTTTCTGCCAGGGTTCATCGTAAGCAATCGTGACATCAGTGATCATCTGCTGTTCATGTTTCCCTTTTTTTAAAGGTACAGTAAGTATTTGTGTTCCTTGTGCATGGGCAATGATACATTTGTTTCTCAGAGATCGCTTTTGATAGGTCTCATATTTCTCAATGAACACCGGTTGGTGGGATAAGATCCGGAAGAAATAAATACAGGGGAAAAACTGGATTTCAAAGATGACAGGTTGCAAAACTTTATTATTTGATGACAGTAAGGGGTTATTTATTTTCGAACAAATTTAGTAATGGAAAACCGCTATCTCTTAAAATATGCGGGTGACTCCCTCCTGACCGCTGAACCTCCGAATCCGGATCTGCAGATTATTGTTGTGATTCCTGCCTATGCCGAACCGGACCTGTTGGTGTGCCTGGATAGTTTAAGAAGGGCCCGCAGGCCTGCTCAGGCAAGTATTGAGATACTGGTCGTCATCAATTATCCGGAGTCAGCCGGGCATTCTATCGTCCGTCAAAGTCAGGAACAATGGCACCTGGTCAGACAATATAACCGTCAGTTTTCCACCAACCAGATCAAAGTATTGGGAATAGTTCAGGCTCTTCCTGACCGTCAGGCGGGTGTCGGGCTGGCACGAAAAATCGGAATGGATGAGGCCGTACGTCGATTTGACCAGTTACCCACTGATGGTTTGATCGTCAATCTCGACGCAGATTGCCGGGTGGATGAAAACTATTTTTTAGCTATTATGGAGAAGTTCACGAACCGGCCGGAGATATGGGCTGCCTCTATCCATTTTGAACATCCCCTGGCTGATCCTGGGTTGACCGGTCATCAGCAACAAGCCATTACTGAATACGAACTACACCTCAGATACTTTATAGAAGCCCAACGTTATGTGGCGCTGCCTTTTGCCTACCAAACGGTGGGATCATGTATGGTCGTGCGGTCTTCCGCTTATCAAAAAATGGGCGGCATGAATACACGGCAGGCAGGTGAAGATTTTTATTTCCTGCATAAGTTTATTGCCATTGGAAGGCTTGCCGAAATAAACGAAACAACCGTCTTTCCCTCAGCCAGGGATTCTTTTCGGGTGCCATTTGGTACCGGCAGGGCTATTGGTCTGATTTTAAACGGAAGCGAGCAAAAGACCTATTCCTGGGATAGTTTTCTCCAG
>JBGTCB010000345.1:0-6845 GCA_041748995.1 Saprospiraceae bacterium
GTTGTGGCCAAAGACTAGCAATACGGTTGGCAAGATCCTGACCAGAATATTTTCCACCATTTTCACCATCCGTTCCAAAAAAATCCGTGTCACAAAATTGACAGATGGCATTTTCACGATCTTCTTCGCGGCCAGACCAAAGATTACAACCTGCAAACCGGCAAAAAACTGCCGCCCGACCGGCCTGGCCACCTTCACCTTGCAAAGTGTAATAGATCTCTTTAACTGAATATATTTTCATAGTTCCGGAGATACCTTAGATTTATAGGGACCTCAAATGTACAGCTTGTTTAGAGATAACCTCTGAATTGGTAAAATGCTAATTTGTGAAAAGGATTCCGGTAATGGATCGAAAGACTATTTTCCCGGAATAATACAGAGCACTATGGCTACGAAAATTAAATCAGCGCTTGATCTGCAGAAAAAGATCTATCTGGGTGGTTTGCGAGGTGACAAACCCCGGTTACCGTTCAATATGAATGATCTGCGGGAAATGGCACGATACAAACTATCCCGTCCTGCCTTTGATTATCTGGATGGGGGAGCGGGGCAGGAAAAAACTATATCTAACACCCAGAAGGCTTTTGATAATTGGAAAATCGTTCCCAATATGTTAAGGGATGTGTCATATGTCGATACCTCTGTGAAGTTGTTTGGATTCCAGTCACCCAGTCCCTTTTTTCTTTGCCCGATCGGGGTTCTGGAACTGGCTCATCCTGAGGCAGATCTGGCTGTCGCAAGAGCTTGTGCTGTCACCAGCACGGCATTGATGATCAGTAATCAGGCAAGCACTTCCATGGAAAATATCTCCCTGCAAATGTCAGATACACGCCGTTTTTTCCAACTGTATTGGAGTAAGTCGGATGATCTGGTTGCAAGCCTGGTCAGTCGGGCTGAGGCATGCGGGTGTGTGGCTATTGTGGTCACCCTTGATACAACCTTTTTGGGCTGGCGGGTCAGAGACCTTGACCATGCTTTTCTGCCTTTCCTTTACGGTATGGGCCTTGCGCAGTATGTGAGCGATCCTATATTCAACCGGCTACTGGTGGAAGAACCTCCGATCTCAGCTCCTAAACCTAAACCTAATTTAAAACTGATGGCCTCCTTATGGCAAATGGCACAACGATATCCTGGCTCCACCTGGAGAAATTTTCTGTCCCGGGCCCCTTTAAAAGCCATCAGAAAGTTCATTGAGATATATATGAATCCATCGTTACAATGGAATGATCTTGCCCGATTGCGAAAAATGACCAAACTACCCCTGATTTTGAAGGGGATTCAGGATCCGGATGATGCCCGTAAAGCAGTCGACCTCGGAGTCGAGGGTATTTTTGTCTCCAACCACGGTGGCCGGCAGATTGATGGTGCAATCGGCAGCCTGGATGCATTAGGATTGGTGAAGCAAGCAATTGGAGATCAAATACCCATATTATTTGATAGTGGCATCCGAAGCGGTAGTGATGCTTTTAAAGCGCTGGCAATGGGTGCAAAAGCAGTTGGTATCGGCAGGCCTTATGCATACGGTCTGGCGATCAATGGAATGTCAGGAGTACAAGATGTGATCGAGACCTTAAGAGCTGATTTCGAACTTACTATGGCTTTGACTGGCTGTAAAAGCATCGGTGAGATCAGCAGGCAAAATCTTGTAGAACCTCATTATTTATTGCCATAAACCTTATCTAAAAACAGATACCGGTCGTCATTTTCAGCAGCTATTATTTTTGATTCTACATCGATCACCATTATTGGTGGAGTAGGATCATTGGCTTCAGCAGCTGGCCACGCGACAAGATCCTGACCATTGGGGTTACCGGTTAAAATAAAGTTGGCAAAATATTGTTGCATAGTCTTCGAAACGGCATAATCTTCCGGTTGCCATGCCCTTTCCGTCATCAGATGGAGATTGCCCATACAATATTCAATTTCGGCGGCATGGGGTGCACCAATAGCTCTGGGATGGGGAGGAGTTTCTTCATTTTTCTGCACAGTACCTCCTGCCAGTCCATCCATCAATGCTTCATCCTTCAGTGGGGGACGTAGTTTGCTATATAGATACCGGTATACCGGCTGCCTGCTGTTTTTACGATGAAGGTCAAACCATTTCCAGGTACTATAAACGATAAATCTGTCAGAGGCCAGAGCGGTTGCAGACCATTCGATTTCTTCCTGCGAACCACCGGGGTAGAGTTTCAGCACTTCATCATAGTTGTTGGGATAGACTTCTTTTACTTTTTGCATATAAGCTTCCGGGGTATATGGGGAACCTTGCATAAAAGCCGTACCAGGAATTTCTGCGGAATTCCAACCAAGCAATAAAGGTACTTTCGACTGTTCACTCGCTTCGAAGCTTTCCGGTACTGTTTTCGGATAAAAATATCCATCGACTACACTGGGAAATCCGAATCGCCCAGACTCCTGATAGATGTCATAGATATCCTTCGTACTGAGTGCCCGCAGTTGAGCCAGCGTGGGGAATCCTGCATTTCTGGCAAATTCCAGACCTATCTGTTCTGCCTCCTTTAAAGGTACCGGTGACAGGGTGGGGTTAATTCCGGCACCACTTTCACCAATGGCTCCTGCAATAATATCCCGAGCTAGCGGAGATACCATCTGAGCACAAACGGAAATGGATCCGGCAGATTCCCCAGCTATCGTTATCTTACCGGGGTCACCTCCAAAAGAGGTTATATTTCGCTCAATCCACTGTAGTGCTGCTGCTTGATCCAACAGTCCATAGTTGCCGGATGCCTTGTACGGAGCTTCGGCACTTAATTCGGGATGGGCAAAAAATCCGAATACATTCAAACGATAATTAACGGTAACGGTTACCATTCCCTTCTTAGCCATACTGGCACCATCATATCGGGGTTCCGATCCATCACCGGCTACAAATCCCCCTCCATAGAAATAGACCAGTACCGGAAGATTTTTATTGCGCCTGTTAGCCGGTGTCCAGATATTCAGATAGAGGCAATCTTCGCTAATGCCAGCTGAACGGAACCTCATATCACCAAAAATATTGGACTGTACGGCCCGGGGTCCAAAAGACTTTGTCTGCCGGATTCCGCTCCAGTTGTCAGAAGATTGAGGTGCTTTCCATCGCAAATCACCGACCGGCGGTTTAGCATAGGGGATGCCAAGATAGAGTGATAAACCTTCATTCACATCATAATTTCCTTCGATGATGCCGTTTTCAATTTTAGTTTGTACAGCAAAGCTATTATCCGACTGAGCAAGAGCCGATATGAAGCTGAGCCCGGTAAAAGAAGTCAAAACTATGGTGGCCATTTTCATAATTTAATCCGTATTTGTGTTGATTAATTTCTATTTCAAAAGTATTAAAACCCAGATTGTTTAGCCTCCTCTAATTGTCTGGTGGATCAAGAGAGGTATGATGAAAATAATGTGATTTTCAAGCAAACGGGTAAGAAAGGATATCCATATCCCGGACGAGATAAAGTTACAAGCAAAAAAGAACCTAATTTTGCAGAAATGACATTAGCTGCTCAGCACAGCAGGCAAATCAAATCGTTGGCTTTACAGCATGGGTTTAGCCTGGCCGGTATTGCCAAAGCCCGGAGGCTGGACGTGGAGGCCCGGCGACTGGAGCAATGGCTCAATCAGGGCAAGCAGGGATCGATGACCTATATGGAAAACCATTTTGATAAACGTGTCGATCCTACGCACCTGGTGCCTGGGGCCAGATCCGTCATTTCCCTGCTGTATAATTATTATACAGATCAAAAACAAAGTGACTCCGAGGCTCCCAAAATTTCAACCTACGCATATGGTAAAGATTATCATGTGGTTATTAAAGAAAGGTTAAAAGCTTTATTGCAAGAAATACGCACTGAGATCGGAGCCGTCGATGGTCGTTGTTTTGTTGATTCTGCACCGGTGATGGAAAGAGACTGGGCCCGGTATGCCGGCTTGGGCTGGACCGGCAAAAATACCTTACTCATTAACCCCAGGGCAGGATCTTATTTTTTCCTGGCTGAATTAATCGTTGATTTAGTTCTTGAACCCGATCAACCAATTAGAGATCACTGTGGTACCTGTACCCGTTGCATTGATGCCTGCCCCACTCAGGCCATATCTCCAGCTGGCTATATTCTGGATGGCAGTAAATGTATTTCCTATCTTACTATTGAGCTTAAAGATGCCATCCCTGATGATTTTTCCAATAAAATGGAAGGCTGGATGTTTGGCTGTGATATTTGCCAACAAGTATGCCCGTGGAACCGGTTTTCAGAAAAACACAACGAAACGGCTTTCGATCCATCAGAGGAATTAATCGGGATGAAGAAAGCAGATTGGATTGAAATAACCGAGGAAGTATTTCAACGGGTTTTTAAAAAATCAGCGGTGAAGCGTGCTAAATTTAAAGGATTAAAGAGAAATATTGATTTCTTATATAGAGATGAGATAATCTAACTAATTGCTCCGCCTTTCTCCGACTTATTATTGGTCACCTTTTTGGCCCCCAAATAAAGCTTCTTCGATAAGCTGACAAAGCATATGTCCGAATAAAATATGGACTTCCTGGATTCTGGGAGTATCGTTGGAAGGTACTTTTAAACAGAAATTTGCTAAAGTATTCAGAATATTTTCTTTTTGTCCTGTAAAAGCAACTGCGAGCATTTCCTGTTTACGGGCTGTTTCGAATGCTTTAATCACGTTTGGAGATTTTCCGGAAGTGGATAGTCCAATTAAGATATCACCCGGCCTCCCTTTTGCCAATATTGCCCGGGCAAAAACTTCAGAGAAATCATAATCATTGGCTACTGCAGTGAGATACGATGTATTTACATGCAGGGCTTCGACAAATAACGGATCCCGGTCGATTAAGTATCGCCCGGACAATTCTGCGGCTATGTGCTGGGCATCAGCCGCACTGCCCCCATTGCCACACAATAATATTTTTCCCCCACCCCGGAGACAACGGATACATTCGACCGCGATACGCTGCAAAGTCGATTTCCATTGAGTTTCTTTTTCGAGGGTTTGAATGATAGCCAGATGTTGTAATAATTCACTCGTAATCTTGTCCTGCAAAATTAATTTTGGATTAGTTGATTAGGTAAAAGTTTTTTTATGAGGTTTTTTACCCAGAAAACCACTGGTTTCAGTAACCTGATATTGATTTCGCATAGTTGAATTTCGGGCTACCAACTCAGCTAAAAATCCCGTTAAAAATAACTGACTTCCCATGATAAGGGCTAAGATTCCAAAATAGAATAGGGGTCGATCGCTGATGCCTGTCGTATCCCACCAGAGCTTTGAAGCAGATAAATAGGCCAAAATTAAAAATCCTAGTACAAACATCAGGGTGCCAATGGACCCAAAGAAATGCATCGGTCTTTTGGCAAATTTGCCGACGAGCATGATAGACAATAAATCCAGAGGACCATTAATAAAACGGGACAATCCAAACTTGGATTTTCCATATTTCCTGGCCTGGTGACTGACCACCTTCTCACCGATCCTGCCAAATCCGTTCCATTTAGCAAGAACCGGCAGATAACGGTGCATTTCTCCATAAACTTCAATGCTTTTAACAACTTCTTTTCGATAGACTTTTAATCCGCAGTTAAAGTCATTCAATTTGATATCACTCATTTTTCTTAAGACAGCATTATAAAGTTTGGTAGGAATAGTTTTCGTTATGGGATCATAACGTTTCTTTTTCCAGCCACTTACCATGTCATATCCGTCATTGATGATCATATCAACCATGGCTGGAATTTCTTCGGGGTTATCTTGTAAATCAGCATCCATTGTGACGATGATATCCCCTTGCGCCATTTCAAAAGCTTTTTGCAATGCAGCTGATTTACCATAATTACGCTGAAACCGAAGTCCTTTGACCTGTGGTGATTCAAGAGAGAATTCACGGATGATTTGCCAGGACTCATCCCTGCTGCCATCGTCAACAAAGATAATTTCATAAGAAAAACCATGTTCCTGCATGACCTTCCCAATCCACTGTCGCAATTCTGGCAGAGATTCTGCCTCATTGAGGAGAGGTATGACAATTGATAAGTCCATAAAATTAACCCGCAATTGGTCGGCGGTCTTTCATGACGGCTGCAATGATGGCAGCAATAATAAATCCTGGAAATATCAACCCCCAGGAAAATGTCCAAAGTGCGGTTTTTATTCCAAAGTCAAAATCTCTTGCCTCCATTTGTTCAATGGCTGTTTCCATAGCATCTTCACCTAAAAATCCACTCATTTTTTCCAGCATTTCCATTGCAATTGTCTTTTGCATCTCCACCAGTTCCGGTGCGATAAAGTTTACTAACACAGCGTAAAACACAATATAGATCAGGTTGGCAATTACATAAGTCAGGAAGGCCGGTTTAAGTGCATCACTAAAAGAAGTGTGGTCCGAAACCTCCTTTTCTGCCTTCACGGATCGGACCATAAGGAATATAAAAATCACCGTGGTAACAAATGATGCAGCTCCAAAGATCATTTTAGCATTGACCAGGTAAAGCAGGAGGATATAGACAGATGCACCGATCCCGGCAAGGACACCATTTCTTATAGCAGGATTTTCAAGTGACCACATGCGTATGCTTTATTCTTATTTAAAAAATAGTGTGTAAAGGTAGAATTTTTGTACTTATTCATTCACATTCACCTCCTTCTTAAAAGGTTTGTGCATATGATCACAGTAATTTTACCTGTCCTTTATTCACGATGCCGAGTACTCTACCCGGTAACTCCTGATCCAGGTAGGGATTGTTTTTTGATTTGGAAGCAAACTGAATGCGATCATAAAATGTGTTGAGACCCGGATGGAAAATCGTCAGTTCTGCATTCCTGCCTCGCTCTATGGT
>JBGTCB010000346.1:0-3747 GCA_041748995.1 Saprospiraceae bacterium
CATTTAATGGCTTACCAATACTTAATAGAATTCCTACTGATACAAATGTTGCAAACAAAGCTCTGGATTTTTTTGATCCAATAAAAAACTTCATAAATTCCCTTTTATAAGTTTAATCAAAAGTCAATAGGGTTTATATCATGAAAGCCTGTTTTAGACAAGCCGGCTTTTACAAGCTTCCAATACCTTTGAAAACTAAGGGTAATTTCCGGTTTTTTGCATAACACATCACCTTTTACCTAAATTTTTTCTCCATTATAGACTTTCCTAACTATTACAGGATTGCAGGAACTTTCGGGCAGGAGAAGAACAGACTTTGGGTGTTATTGAAAAAGAAATTGATCCTTAAATTAGTACCTTCGAAATATCTAAACTCCGGATCGGTATCATGAAAAATATTTCGGTTTTCCTGTTTGTAATTACACTCCTTCTCAGTTGTCAGAATTCAAGTGATCGCACCAGAATGTTGCCACCGGTCTCTGCGCCATTTGAAGATCTCGATACGTTATGTACCAATGATTGGTGGAACCGGGGGGTGAGCGATATTATCGACGTGAAAGTTGATCGAAGTGAAGTAGTTGCATTTGGCATATATACCGTTTCCAATCAAACCCTCAAATTAACTGCTCAGCTGTTCCCGCTTTATCCGGACGAAAGCCGGGAAGTAAGCCTGCTGATTGCCGAAACAGGTGCGTGGAAGGAAATTCAAAAACAAAAGGTGGATGATATCGGATGGTCGGCATTATTCCGGGTGGAAAATTGGGACTCATCCCAAGACACACCCTATCGACTGACTCATGGAGATTCAGCTTTTTTTGAAGGACTGATTCGACAGGATCCGGTGGATAAGGAAGAAATAGTGCTCGCTGCCCTTTCCTGCAACAGCAACAAAGACCGGGGTGACCGTGAGAATTATGTACGGAATATCAGCCATCAGGATCCCGATCTCTTATTTTTTGCCGGAGATCAGTCGTATGATCATAAGGAACACACAGCCGCCTGGTTAAAATTCGGGATGCAATTCAGGGAGTTGTTTCGGGACCGGCCATGCATAACTATTCCGGATGATCACGACATTGGGCAGGGTAACATTTGGGGAGAAAATGGAAAGAAAGCTTCGACACCTGACGGCAATGATGGTGGTTATTTTTACCATCCTGAGTATGTGAAGATGGTGGAACGCTGTCAAACCGCGCATTTACCCGATCCTTATGATCCAAAACCCATTGAACAGGGTATCGGAGTTTATTATACGAGTTTTATCTGGGGAGGACTGGATTTCGCCATTCTTGAGGATCGAAAGTTCAAGTCTGGTCCTAATGGAAAAATTCCCCAGCAGGGACCTCGCCCGGACCATATCCTCAACCCGGACTATGACCCGGCATCGATCGATCTTCCCGGTCTTGAATTGTTGGGAAAACGGCAGGAGGATTTCCTTAATCATTGGGCATCAGAAAATTCGGACCTTGACTTTAAAACGGTCTTGTCTCAAACAGGTTTCTGCGGTGGGGCCCATTTGCATGGTAACAAGGAAAACCGGTTGCATGCTGATCTTGACTCCAATGGTTGGCCCCAAAGCGGAAGAAAAAGAGCCCTGGAAGCTATCCGAAAAGCGGGAGCTATCCACATCGCCGGAGATCAGCATATCGCAACGGTGATCCGGCAGGGGATCGATGAGTTTGACGATGGTCCCTGGGCTTTTGTGGTACCAGCTATCGTCAATAATTATTATAGCCGCTGGTGGTGGCCGGAAGATGAAGAACCCGGAGAGAATGGAAATGATCAGTTGCCCTGGACTGGCCGATACCTGGATGGTTTTGACAATAAAATAACCATGCATTCCTATGCTAATCCCGATAGTCATTCTAATGGTGCCGGATACGGATTGATCCGGTATGACAAACCCGGTAGGAAAGTCACCTTTGAATGCTGGCCCCGGTATGAGGATGTTAGCAAAAATACGGCTCAACAGTTTACCGGATGGCCGGTGGTAGTCAGTATGGAATCCAATTAAAAAAATTAATCCGGGATGTCGCATAATCCCGGTTAAACCTGGTCCAGTATTAGAAATTGGAATGTTCAGGATTTTAATTTCTGGCTCCAGGGATCTGGTAGTTATTTATAAAATCATCATCATGATAAAATATATTGTAACATTATTTCTCGGATCAATCATTTTTACACTTGGTGCCCAGCCGGATCAGGGAAGCAAAGAGTTTGAAAATTATTATCGCTTAATCGAAGGTGGGCAGGGTCACGGCACCAGAAGAATTGAAATGCAGTCTGACATCGATACATCCTGGACTTATTGGAAAGAAAGGGGATATTCATTCGGATTCAATCCCCTCCTGACTCCGATGTATACGACAGTGAATGGCATTTTATCCACACCATATATGATTCAGGTAAGGGGAAATGCATACGAGAAGAATAAAAAGCGCTGGGGTTACCATGTATTTGAAGGTTTTGCCCAGGACGACAAATCCCGGATCACTATGTTGGTTAATAAACATATTGAATTGGAAAAACCTGTCGCCGAGTTATATTATTATGGCACAGTCTACAATCATTCGCCTGACGCATACAATTGGTTTAGGATCGGATCCGATGTCCGCCAGCATTCTTTTATGTTTAGCCGGGATCAGGCCGTGTTTTACGGCTCGCTTAAATTGAGTAATGCACTGACCGTAGGCAATATTGGGAAAGAAGATTTATTGCCTGAAAAACCGGAAGGAGATGACGAAACTAATTACGAGGCAGATGCCAGGCATGTCAATTTTATTGAATTGAAGAATAGCGGTGATGGCACCTTATTTTATGATAAAGATCGTCATATGCTGGTGATAAAAATCGAAGGAACCTGGATGAAGGTCAATGTAGAACCATTACCGGAAGGGGTGGAGTATGATTTTTAATGGAGACGTAGCTATCACCGAAAAATATAGGATATAGATAGCTCCATAGGAGCGAAATCTTTGTAAGAAAAATAAATCAACCGGTTCTGTCTTTGCTCCGGCGGAGCGAAACTATTCGTACCATTCAAAAATGGGTTTCGCCCCTATGGGGCTTGTGGTGGTTTTTTCTCAAATCCTACATGCTTTCGTCCCTACGGGACTCCAAGGTTTAGCAATGCTTTAGTAGTAGGAAAGGGGCGAGATTTGCTACTAAATCCCATTAGTACCCGGAGTATTATTAATAGGAATTAATCAAATAATTGATTTTAAAAATATATACTATTGCATCCTCAGTAAAAGGTGGCATTGAACAGTTTTTCAAGAATTTCAAGCTGAGGTTTACTAGACTTCCCCGACTTCCGACTTCGGACTCCCGACTTCCCCGACTCCCGACTCCCGACATTTCATCGTCTGCCAGCTGACCTGCGTAATTTATCATTAATCGCTCTTCCCAAACCTACATCCGGTACAAATTCAGTTGCGATAACATCCAAATTCAATTTATCCAGCGTACGCAAATGTGAAAAGAAATTTTGGGCTGCTTCCGCAAGATCTCCGGATACGCTAAGGATCCTTTGTTGACCCGGGGCCAGCAGTGAGCTTTCCTGCGAAAATGCCAGATAGCCAATTTTTTCGAGAGGATATTTGGTCATCAAATGATGAATTGATTCAAGGCTCACCGGAATTGCGGGTGCATAGTGGTGGTCGAGCATACCCGGAGCCGAGGGGTTGCTGCTTGATTGGGCTGTGACTCTGACTTTACCAGCGATTTTTTCAATTTCTTCCACCGATA
>JBGTCB010000347.1:0-2824 GCA_041748995.1 Saprospiraceae bacterium
CAAGGGCAAACACTTTTAATCGCTTCCGGACGGTTTCTTCTGCTTTTTCACGGATCGAACAAGTGTTAATGAGAATCAAATCGGCTTTCAAATAGTCAGTTGTACTTTCGTATGCGACCTCATTCAGGATCGAAGCCACTATTTCGCTATCAGAAAAATTCATCTGGCAACCGTAACTTTCGATGTAATATTTCTTCTTTACGTCTTGCGTTACATCATTATCCTGAGGTGCTTCGATCACATGTCCGTCGTAAGCGTAAGGATTTCTACTAGAACCAATATCCGTCACGATAGCCTTTTGGTTAGTGAGCATTGTTACTATATTTTTGAACAGCCATCTCCCTAAAGTTTCCAAATATGTCGAATTGGAAGAGAGATGGCTGAAAACGGGTACAAAAATAATACTTTAATTTCTAAAGCTGACATTTTGTCAAGAATCGGAGGTCTGGAATCAGAACCTCATTGTGAAAAATATTGGTCAGAAAGTCATTTTTGAATCATCCAGATTCATATCTTATATTATAAAGTTATAAGACGGATAGCAACTGATATGGTTTGTCAATTTGACATCAACTACAAGCTTGCTGGTGTTTATCTTTATTGTTCAAAGTTAGCAGGAGTACAGAGATGATGAATAACCATTATGGCTTGATTGGATATCCTTTATCACATTCATTTTCAAAGCAGTATTTCACCAAAAAGTTCGAAAGAGAGGGAATCGGAGATTCCCTCTATGAAAATTATCCTATTGAACAAATTGGAATGCTTCCTGCACTATTAGAGAACAATCTTTCTTTAAGAGGCCTTAATGTGACCATTCCCTATAAGGAAACTGTGATCGCCTATCTGGATGATTTGGCAGAAGATGCGGCTGAGATTCAGGCAGTTAATACGATCAAACGGTATTCAGATGGGAAGAGCAGGGGATTCAATACTGACATATACGGTTTTTCGGAGACACTGGATCGATTTATACCTCCCACATTTAACTCCGGGGTATTGATTTTAGGTACTGGAGGTGCGTCTAAAGCAGTCCGGTACGTTTGCCGGCAGAGGAAACTTGATTTTCAATATGTCTCTAGAAGAGAAAGCGATGATTCGATCAGCTATGCACTTCTGGATAGTGAGTGGATGCAGCGCTGTCATCTGATCGTCAATACGACACCATTGGGCATGCACCCTGAAACTCAACGGTGTCCTGATATACCCTATGGTCTGCTGACACCTCAGCATTACCTGCTCGATTTGATTTATAATCCTGCCACGACCCGGTTTTTGCAGGAAGGCAGCTATCGGGGTTGCAGGACTAAAAATGGTATGGAAATGCTTATCTTGCAGGCCGAAAAGTCATGGGATATTTGGAATAACCCCCATTGCTGAGTTGATGACAGACCGCAAAGATTACGTCGATTTTACGGATACCGAGACTGCGTTTGCCAGCAAAAGTGATAAAGAGCTTCGAAAGTCACTTTGGCTTTTTAAGTTTATGAATAATAGCAGGTTAGTGGATCTATCGACCACCATCGCTGGTTGGGCAGTCCGCTGGAATATTCCTCTCGCAAGGACCCTCGTTAAGAGTACAATTTTCGACCAGTTTGTGGGAGGAGAGACCCTGGAGGAGAGTCAATCTTCCATTGAAAAACTTTGGAAAAGTCGCATTTTAACAGTACTCGATTATGGTGCCGAAGGGAAAGCTTCTGAACATGAACTTGATACCGCATGTGAGCAATTTATAAAGTCCGTCGTATTTGCAGCTTCCGGTGAAAGTGTGCCGGTAGTCAGTATCAAGGTAAGCGCTTTAGCCCAGAATGAATTATTGGAAAAAGTGCAAAAAGGAGAAACACTCAATGTTATACAGCAGCAGAAGTATGTAAAGGTCAAGGCTCGGGTAAATCAGATCTGCGAGGAAGCATACCGGCATGATATTAAGATATTCATCGATGCCGAAGAAAGTTGGATACAACAGCCGATTGATGATATCGTGGAGGTTATGATGCAACGATATAACAGGGAAAGAGTGGTGGTTTACCAGACCTTCCAGATGTATCGTAAAGACCGGTATCCGTATTTATTGAATTTATATCAGGAGGCTATTCAAAAGGGCTACAAACTAGGTGCCAAACTGGTCCGGGGTGCCTATATGGAAAAAGAGAGGGAGCGTGCCAGGGAAATGGGGTATCCTTCACCGATTCATGACACTAAAGCGGATGTCGATCGGGATTTTAATCAAGCGATACATTTCTGTGTTGATCACTACGAACAGATGGCCTCATGTGCTGCTACCCACAATGCGAAGAGTTGCCTACTGCAAGCCAATTTGATTGGTAGTCGTGAATTACCTCGCAACCATCCAAATTTAAATTTTTGTCAGTTGTACGGTATGAGTGACCACATCACGTACAATCTGGCTGCCAACGGTTATAACGTGGCTAAGTATGTTGTCTACGGCAGGGTAGAAGAGGTGGTGCCTTATCTGAGTCGACGCGCAGAAGAAAACACCGCAACCCGGGGTGAGTTTGGAAGAGAATATCAATTGTTGCTTGAAGAGTACAACCGTCGTAAAAACACGAGCGTGGGTTAACCGGGCCTTTGACTTTCTTCAAGCTGCAGCAAATTGAGGATGCAACAGGTCGCTATACATGACCTTCCAACCAATATTTTTAATCAGGTTGCGCAAGCAGGTATGTTAATAAGTACCGATCGATAGCATCACTAACGTGCAAGCGTAAACAGTTTCAATTTGATTTTCCCTTGCTATTTTGGCCAATTCTGCATTTTCCGTTCCGGGGTTAAAAATAATACGCTGAGGTCTTATTGATCGGAT
>JBGTCB010000348.1:0-4046 GCA_041748995.1 Saprospiraceae bacterium
CAATAAATTGGCAGTTTACTGGGTTCACAAAGGACATTCCCATAGCAGCATGATTAGTATCAGTTATAATGGAAATGCTGCACTAGTGCTGCATTTTCGAAGTATCTGATATTAGTGATGAGCTTATTTTTCGTCAGATCAAAGAAGCGAAACCGAGCATAGTACTCACTACGTGAGGCTTTCGAAGACGATGAGATGGCGGAAAAGAAGCCATCAATGGTATTAGATATTTTGGAAATGCAGCACTAAACTACTGTTCAGTACACCATTATTCTGGAGGGTGGTATTTCATGTGATCGTGAATATCAGGTAAGAGAGATTATCCTTGTCCAGCATCATTGATTCAAACGAGATAGACATATTCCAAAACCAAAATGGTAAATTCAACCTTAAATTTGAAAGAGAGTCCTGTTCTTAAATCATTTTCTTAAATAGATATTGGATGAAATTCAGTTCGCTTGGTCTGATCTTTTTACTATCCGGAGCCTCCTCCATGGGAGACACTAAAGAACCTGTCTATCGGGTGACTAAAATCAGCAAACCGATTACCATCGATGCTCACTGGGACAAGGAGCCCTGGAAGACCATCAAGCCTCTCAGAATAAAAAACTATATGGGCAAAAAGCCCGATCATTTTCCCGGTGTTAAGGCAAAACTTGCTTACGACTCGCAGGCAATCTATGTTATTTTTCTTGTCAAAGATCGCTATGTACGAGCGGTGAGGACAAACCATCAGGAAGGAGTTTTCAAAGACAGTTGTGTTGAGTTTTTCTTTAGTCCGGAGAACCATTCGGATAATGGTTATTTTAATCTGGAGATGAACTGTGGAGGTACCATGCTTTTTCATCACCAAAAAGAACCACGAACCGGGAGTGTCCACATCACAGATGAAGACATTGCTCACATTGAAGTGGCACACAGCCTGCCAGCCCTTATTGAAACCGAAATCCAGGAACCCACTACCTGGACTGTGGAATACAGGATACCATTTCAAATACTGGAGAAATATCACAACCTGGTAGCTCCGGTATCTGGAAGCATCTGGCGAGCCAACCTATATAAATGCGCAGATGAGACCTCTCATCCGCACTGGTTAACCTGGGCACCGGTCGATTTTCCTAAACCCAATTTTCATCTACCCCAATTCTTTGGCCACCTTGAATTTGAATAAAGTGGCTTTCACCCTCGAATATGTTATTTAGAATTTATATCATCAATCCTGAAATACCGAGCTGCAATTCCTTTGTCAGACTGCCAGATAAAAAAATCGAATCAGAGACTTGACTAGTTCCTGTCGTTTATCGTCTGACAGATAAGGAATCTGGGCTCCAAATGGATCATCACCAGCTGCCAAAGAATCATTTATTCTGCACTTCTTCTGGTTTTCTGTAATAAGTCGTCAATTCCTCCGGGACTTTCAATTTCTTCATAGAATGAAGAAATATAAGTAACAATACTTTGCCTCGTTGAATCGGCAAGTAAATTGAGGTCATTAACTGATTTCAGAATATCCGATTTTTTCGAAATAAAAAGATCTACTGTTTTTCTAAAATCGTCAGATGCATTACCACGATATTGCCAAAATCGGTCACGAACACTTTTGACCGGCAGGGAAGGATGTACAAAGGCATAGGGAGCATTTACCAGGCCCGAATAGTCAAAATCATAGGGAACTGGCAAAGCATACTGTGAGCTGTCAGGCTGGACAAATCTCATGTTATGTCGCTTTGTAAGATTCCAGTCAGTATTACCAATCATGTATTGAAACATGACAAGATTCTGATAATGGAGCTTATCTATTTGGGAAATATCTCCATCATTTTCCTTTAAAAGTTTAGCATTTCTCCGGCTTGCCATTTCGTCATCATCTTCGATTAAAAATGCTAAATGCCTGCTGGTATCCGATTCAGTCTGATATAAGACACGGCACAGCTGAACTCGTAGGCTTACGGGAGTTATCAGATTGTATAATTGGTATGCCAGATATTCTTTAAGCAGTAAATCCTCCTTTCCATCTCCAACCATACAATGCGTCACCAATTTATATTTCTTATAGGAGCCCCAGCCCCATTTCTGACAAATTGAGTCAGTCAGGTAGATATGTAATGGTGGAAAATCACATATTTTCTTTCGGGTGACTCCCCGGCTTGCTATTCGTACCGGAAAAGAAAGCTGATTCCCAATCTTCAACCCTGCATCAATTCTTTTTTCATCATCACGATGTTGTGCGAGTTCATGCGAATCAAATGTCAAGGTGAGATCCAAAATAGAGTCAACTCTTATTGCGGAGAAAAAACCCGAAGCGGTTTTACCAGGACGAGTATTGGGTTTGTCAGATTGACACGTAAAAAATAGGGAGACACACAAAATGATTGCCAGTCTTCCATTCAGAATCATATTCTTACTGGTGATATTCATTCGATCGAAGTCTATCTACGCTTAAAAACTAATTATTCAAATTTCCACCACCTCTCTTTCTTTCAGCTTTTCATTGATACGGTATGAAGCCAGGACTTCCTCCTTCAATGCCTTGTTTAATCCCTCCTTTAGAAAATAACGATAAGTTACCTGGCCAGTTTCACGAACAGGAGCGGGATTTCGAAAAAAACGAACATTTGTTTTCTGCTCTACAGTCATATCTCTAAAGCCAACTCTGGTAATATCGTGATTCCCTGATTACTCCCGACTATTTTTTTTAACGTCTCTATGCGCCTTATGAGGAAATTCAATTTGGTGCATCTTTTTTATGCGGCACTTTAGTTCGCGAGGGTTGATTTCCTGTATAAAAGGCAATGACCCTCTCCTCCAGGAGGCAGAGCCTGTTCCAAGAACATGACCACCACCTTGACTAGTCCATAGTTTTTACTTTGAGTGCCGATTTATCTAATAGGATCTGCTATGTATGACTGATAAACTGCCCGCAGCAATAAGAGAACACATTTATTACAAAACTCAAACCGGGTTTTCATCGTTACCTACCTGGAATTACCCTCCAATAGAAGGATTTCAAGTTCAAAGAGAGTTTCATGCTCATGTTAACACTGGTAGGACCGTAGCAAATGGCCTGGAAGTAGACATCAAGAAAACAATGCATGTACCCTATTAAGAAGCTACCGTCTGAAATCTTGTTTAAATCACTAAAAGGGTACTAATTTGGACATTCAATCTATAAATTCTTTCATTCACTTCGTAACTATGACAGAAGAATCCCAACCAATAATCAAAGAGAATAAGAAGAGCTGGCTTAAGAAACTGGGCCTGGCTGGGTTTCTATTCTTTCTTGTGAAAGGGCTTATCTGGCTGGCTTTAGCTTATTTTGTTTTTAAGTAAATAGCAACCCTCCTGGTATTGTAGGATCAGCAAATACTACCTTTGAAAACTCAATTAAGAAATTAGAATAAACCAGAAGATTTGAAAGTATGATGCAATCTATAGGACTAGACAAAGAGAAATTAAAAAAATTGGTTTTCAGGAGTGCCGTAAAGCCACTATAAAAAGTCTTGTCTGACCGGATGAAAATTATCTACCAGTCGGGCTCTCTCACTCAATAATTTGATGCAATGCTTTTTGCCTGATGGTACGGCAAACACATCTCCGGCCTTCAGAACCTGATCCGGTTCACCTTCGCAGTAAAATATGATTTCTCCTTCTGCAATGTACGAGGTCTGCACATGGGGATGACTATGAGGTGGCTCAGGAACTTTCCAGGGACCATCGGAAAAATCCAGTAGTACCGTCATCAAATCACCGGTACAGATCATTTGCCTGGTCAGACCGGGTCTCACAAGGGTTGAGGATACTTCCTGACTTTTTAAAACCGGCATAACGTATCTTGATTTAAATACCGGTCAATATCACATGTGTCCAAAACGATAAAAAGTGACATGGCTAGATTTACCCTAACTTAGGGTTTGAAAAAAATCAAAAAACCATGTCACAATCAAATATAAGTTTATTGAATAATTCATTTAAGTAGCAAGCTTTAGATTCGGGATGGTACAGGGTTGATGAGCAATGACTCTTTTGATTAAATTATGGAACAAGAT
>JBGTCB010000349.1:0-1733 GCA_041748995.1 Saprospiraceae bacterium
CGATTTCTAGGGCATTCGCTGATGAACCCGAAAGATATTCCCTTTGCCACTGGATATATCATGGCTATTTATTTTATGGTAAGGTTTTTTTCGAGATTCCCTAAACCACTCTGGATCGACATAGCCGGTATCGTTTTAGGGATTGGTATTGCATTGGGTACCCGGGCCGGTGGACTTCTGGTGATCGCTTTTTTACTAATTTTTGGAGCGATTGATTTTTTATTAAAATATCCTTTTCGAAAATGGACTTTTCAGAATATCGGGCAGTGTCTGAAGCATCTGCTTTTGTTATCGGCCGGAGGTTATTTTCTGGCGGTTTTATTTTGGCCGGCTGCTCTGGTCGATCCTCTTTACCATCCGGTGGAAGCCTTAAAGCGCTTTGAAGACCTTAATGTTTACATAAGGTTATTATTTAAAGGAGAAAATGTGATGTCTGATCAGGTGTCCGGTGATTATGTTCTGGTTTGGATGTGGAAAACGATCCCGGTTTTTTGTTTGACCGGAATCATTGGAAGTATTGCTTTATTTAATACCACGATGAGAAAGTATCCGATACTCCCGGTCTTGATTTTATTGATCACCGCTATTTTTCCGGTTTTATATATTCTCATACAAAAATCGGTGCTCCATGATGGTTGGCGGCACTTACTTTTTATCTATCCATCTGCAGCAATTTTAGCGGGCCTTTTTTGGGTCGGTCTTGAAAATCATTTTAAGGAAAGAAAGATCATTTTATATTCCATCTATGGTTTAGTGGGATTGACGCTATTGGAATCGGGCATTTTTATTTTTAGAAACCATTCATACCCATATGTCTATTTTAATCCGGTTGCAGGGGGATTAAAAAAAGCTTACGGTAATTTTGAAACGGATTATTGGGGTATTTCAGTGAAGGGTGCAATAGACTGGATGGAAGACCAGCAGATATTCGATACACAAATGACGGATACGATCACGGTCGCTACCTCCTTTTATTACAATGCAACCAGGCAACTGGACGCTGCATACCGAAATAAAGTAAAAATAATCTATCTCCGGTACAATGAAAGGTATCGTGAGAAATGGGATTACGCCATTTATCCGTCGCGCTTCGTAGACGGCATTCAATTAAGGTCCGGCAACTGGCCACCGTCGGAAACCATCCATACGATAAATGCCGGTGGTGTGCCGCTGGTAGCGATTTTAGAGAGTACCCAGGAAAGTATTCAACAAGGAATCGAGGCAAATGTGCGGGAAGATTGGTCTCAGGCTATCCAATTGTTGGAGGAAGGACTTCTTCAATTTCCAAATAATGTGGAGGCCATCCGGGCACTGGCCGTAGCCAAAATGAAGATGGGAACTTATGATGAAGCTTTGGAATTAATTACACGATCCCTGAAAATTGGCGGTCCCGATGCAGCTACCTATGCAATCGTGGGCCAGATCTATCTGGAAATGCAGGATAACGAAAAGGCAAAACAAGCTTATTTTCAGGCTGTGGGCATCAGCAGAGATTTCTATCAGGGATATTTTGATTTGGCAGTGATTTATAAGGCTGAAAAAAACCTGATTACCGCTCTCGAGCATGCCCTTAAAAGCATAGAGATCAAAGCAGATTTTACTAAAGCGTATCAACTGGTTGCTGAATTGTATGAAGAGCAGGGCAATTTGGAAAGAGCAAAATTTTATCGAAAGGAATACCTGCGATTGTCAGGGAGTAACCAGTAACAGATGAATTTCAAATTTTTGTTTCC
>JBGTCB010000350.1:0-2095 GCA_041748995.1 Saprospiraceae bacterium
GATGAATCCTATAGAAAACTGGTTTTCAATTCTTCAAAGAAGGGTGCTCAATAATGGCAATTTTATATCGGTTGAAGACCTAAAACAAAAAATCGTTGCCTACATAAAATGCCATAATGCAAGTCTCTTTAAACCAATAAACTGGCAGTTTACTGGGTTCACAAAGGACATTCCCATAGCAGCATGATTAGTATCAGTTATAATGGAAACGGTGAACTAGCAGAATTTTTATTAACTTGAATCAAAAGAAGAAAGTCATGACTAAGCAACAATCTTTTTATACTACAATGCTACTTATATTGTTAACATCGACTGCTACCCTGGCTCAGAATAACGGCATGAGCTTTTTTATAACCAGTGCCGGTCCTGGAGACGGTGCGAATCTTGGAGGTCTGGAAGGAGCAGACCAGCATTGCCAAAAACTGGCTGAGTCGGTCGGTGCCGGTGATTTGACCTGGCGTGCCTACCTTAGTGTAAGTGCTGAAGGCAATGAAAAAGCAATGCATGCCCGTGACCGTATTGGTAATGGACCCTGGTATAATGCTAAGGGAATGCTGGTAGCAATGAACGTGGATGAGTTACACAGTGAACATAGTAAACTGAGCAAGGAGATTTCTCTCAATGAAAAAGGAGAAATGGTCAATGGCCGAGGTGATCAGCCCAATATGCATGACATCCTCACGGGTTCACAGCCTGATGGCACCGCATTTTCGATCGAGGGTGACCATACCTGTATGAATTGGACTAGTAATGGGGAGGGTAGTGCTCAGGTAGGGCACCATGATCGCCAGGGTGGAGGCAGCAATCCTACGTCCTGGAATTCAGCCCATGGATCCAGCGGTTGCAGCCAGGCCAATTTACAAAGTACTGGAGGGAATGGCTTGTTTTATTGTTTTGTAGCCAATTAAGGACTACCTATGGGGTTTACCGATCCTTGCTCTGACTGGCCTCTCTGAGGATTTTTTACTAAATTCATTTTTACACTAATGGATCAAGGATATGAAAGCACAAGACCTGAATATAGAGACCCTCGGCCAAAGAACCATTCATTCTCCTCTGGCTAATCAACAACTGGATGGATTTCACTTTATCGATGATAGTGAGCGCATCCTGTTTGATACGGTATATAACGAGGCAAAGTCCAATGGTGAGTGGAAGCATCCACTGAGCATGGAGATGGCTGGACCACGGGAAGATATCTATTTCGACCCATCCAAGACGACCGCCGCGATTGTGACTTGCGGTGGAATCTGTCCGGGCATCAATAATGTCATTCGCAGCCTTGTCATGACGTTGCACTATCGCTATGGAGTGCACCGGATTTTAGGTGTCCAATATGGATATCAGGGCTTTATTGCCAGGTACGGGCATTCTTTTATTGAGATGACTCCGGAGCTGGTTTCTGATATTCATCAATTTGGAGGTACAATCCTGGGTTCGTCACGGGGTGAACAGGAGATTGGTGCTATGGTTGATTGTCTGGAGCGAAATGGCATCAATATACTATTTACAATAGGTGGTGATGGTACTTTGAGAGGTGCAAACCGAATCGTGGAAGAGATCCAGCGGCGGGGTTTGAAAATTGCTGTGGTTGGTATACCGAAAACTATCGACAATGATATTAATTATATCGAAAAGACCTTCGGCTTCGAAACTTCCTTCACCATTGCCAGTCCGATCATAAGAGATGCTCACAATGAAGCGCAGGGTGCTTACAATGGGGTAGCAATCGTCAAATTAATGGGTCGTGATTCCGGATTTATTGCGGCAAACTCTGCATTGGCAATGCCAGAAGTAAATCTGGTCCTGGTACCGGAAATTGAATTTGATTTACACGGAGAAAAAGGTTTAATGGAAATTATCCGGAAGCGATTGGAAAAGAAACATCATTGCCTCATCGTCGTGGCCGAAGGAGCCGGTCAGTCACACTTTCAGAAGAAGCGCGAAATTGATGCTTCGGGAAATATTCTTTATAATGACATCGGTATCTTTTTGAAAAATGAAATTCGTAAATATTTTGAGGAGATCAAGATGGATGTGGTCATCAAATATATTGATCCGAGTTACATTATCCGCAGCGCTCCTGCCAATCCCA
>JBGTCB010000351.1:0-1782 GCA_041748995.1 Saprospiraceae bacterium
AAGTGATTCTGTTTGAGCACAGCCATTCGCTCTCCAGGGGTAATAAAAATATGGCCGGTAGTTGGGTCGATATCGCCGGCAAGGATTTTAATAAAGGTTGATTTTCCTGCACCGTTTGCTCCGATTATGCCATAGCAATTCCCCGGACCAAACTTCACGCTCACATCTTCAAACAATACTCTTTTCCCAAAACGGAGGGACACATTCGATACTTCAATCATGGTAATTTCAAAAAAGAATTGCAAAGGTAGGGATTAGTAAATTAATTGTGAGCGGGTACAACTAAATGAGTCATTGTGCCGTCTGTATAGTGAATGAAATATGGGCTCCTGGTTTTTGGCTTGCTTTGTTGCGTTTTAACAACGCCGGTCCATGGACAGTATTCTTTGATGCGCACCTTTGCCGAAACGGGAGGGAGCGTGAGTACCGGAAATCAGGGTACTATTGCTACATTGAGCAATGGGGATGCAATCGTAGTTAATGAACGCTGGACGAATTTTTCTCAAAAGGGCATTCAATGTTTTCGTCTGGAGAAAGGCTCCTTAAAAGTAGTTCAAAGCAAGGCTTACTTCAACGATTTTACCGTGCATAACCTGCGTTGTCTTATTAAAAATGACAGCATCTACCTGATTGCCCAACACAATAATGGGGGTATCTATAAAATTCTATATCTCGTTTTTGATCAGAATTTAAACCTGGTTCGTTCCGTTATTCATGAGAATCCTGAATCGCTGACGATTCATTCATTTATAGCGGATCCGAATGGCAGTTTTCGTTTGTATGGTGCGATTGATATGAATAATAACCACTGTTTTGTGCTGAGTATCAGCTCAGACGGAGATATTCTCTGGTCAAAAAAGTTTGGTAATAAGGTAATTCTTGAGGGAGGCAGTGTGATGCTTCCTAACGGGGATATCGTTATGGCATCAGCAGGTAAATTTGTTAGCCTGAATAGAGATGGAGGATTTTTATGGGCTAAAAGTTTTGGTGATGAATTTACCCAAAGTATCAACAGTGGTTCTGTAGATGGAAACGCAGTAATTACCCGAAGTGCTTATGATTCATCGCTGATATATTCCTTGAAAATAGGAAAAGACGGAGTTTACCAGGGTCAAACGGTGGGCGTTTGGATGAATAAACCCGTTTTCAGCGGTGTATTACCCAATAAACATATCCTGGTTGGCAGTAGCAAGTTCACTACTGACAATGTGTTTTTAAAAATATCGGAAACGGATGATAAGGGGAATTTGGTTGCGAACCACCTCATTGAAAATGTATTTGGTTTTGCCCCAACCGGCGCTATTCGTGATGCATGCCAGTATTCCACGCATATGGATGGAGACGGGAATTTTTATGTTTTGGGAGTTGCAAACAGGCAGGGATTTTTTGTTTTGAGACTCAAGCCCGATCTTTCTTTTGACTGCGCTTCTCAGGAAGGCGGTTCCGAACCTTCTCCGGTGCCAGAACAGAATCCTGAAGGTGAATTAGTGTTGGATATGCCCATCGCATTTGTCCAATATCCGTTTACAGAAGAATCTCCCGGAAATTATAAACAAGTTTGTGCAGGGTGCGAGAGCAAAGTAAATGAAATGCTTTTTGATACCAGTCTGTGTTTAAGCAAATTGAGTTATACGCTAAATGCAGGAAATGAGGGAGCAAAATATCTGTGGTCGGATGAATCTACAGGTCGACAAATCACTGTTAAGGAAAGCGGAACATATTGGGTACAAATCAGCAATTTTTGCGATACCCTGGTCGATTCCATACAGGTAGTACTCAACG
>JBGTCB010000352.1:0-1874 GCA_041748995.1 Saprospiraceae bacterium
AAGTGATAAATATGCTCAATTAGCTGCTAAACCTGAATTCGAACGGCTTAAAAGAGCAACAAATTTTCTGGCTACCTGGGATGATCACGACTATGGCTGGAATGATGCCGGCAGGCACTATCCTTTTAAAGAGGCCTCCAAAGAAATCTTTCTCAATTTCTGGGATGAACCTGCCGATTCACCACGTCGGCAACGAAAGGGCATCTATACTTCTCACCTGTATGAAAGTGACGGTAAAACACTTCAGGTAATCCTGGTGGATAACCGGACTTTCCGGGACGATCTGCGACTCTATCGCGGAGAATTGAACCGGGACCGGCGTTTCTTTTATCCCCTGGACTATTATCCCCATGAAATTACCGACTCCACCTTGCTGGGAGAAGAACAATGGCTCTGGCTGGAGTCTGAGCTACTTAAACCTGCTGATTTGAGGATCATTGCTTCAGGTACGCAATTCAGCATTTCATATAATGGCTATGAAGCATGGGCTAATTTTCCCCATGAGCAGCAGCGTATGCTTGATCTTATCAAAAAAACCCGGGCTAATGGAGTCCTGTTCATCACCGGAGATGTCCATTATGGAGAGATTTCCGTATTGAAGGGTGAAGAAATATATCCTATCTACGATGTAACGGCAAGTGGCATTACCTCAACCTGGCACTTTGCCACCCCAAACACCAATCGAATTGAAGGACCGGTGATGGACAACCATTTTGGATTAATTACGCTGGACTGGAACGATATGAATCCTGCCATTAAAATGGAGATCTTTGATATCCGGGGAAATCAGCGCATTGAGCATACCATCCGGCTAAGTGAGATCTCCTTTACGGACAAACGGTAAGAAAAATTATAGGAATTAGTTATAGACTTCGACAGTATTTATATCATTTTCATTTCCCCATTAACCACATCGAAATCATTCTCTACCTGGGTAGTTTTGCCATGACTTCCATCATCTGCCTTTTAAGAAGTTCAATTTCTTTCTTCTGCCTTTCAACGGTTCTTTCAAGTGAACTGGTTTTTTTCTGTAGATCATCCTGAATCTTTTGTTGATCCATCAGGGCTTTATCGTATTGTCTGATGGATGCCGAAAGAGCTTTGACACCAGCCAGCGATACACCCACAGCATCACTCATTTCTATAGTGGAGGCATCGGCTCCTACTTCGAACAATTTATAGAAGTCTGCTGGTAATGGACCGATATGTCGTGCCGGATCCCCAAGATTCTTCCAGGAAAAAATCGGTAAAAGATTTAATCTTGTTAATACGTCCGATTCCCTCAGCAGGGTAATATTTTCCTTTTGATTGCCTTTGGTGGTCTGAGTAGTGCTGTCAGATACTTTATCGTCATTTGCCAAATCAGATGTTTCTTCGGAACTATCAACGGAGGGAATCAAAGGGGCCGGCAGATCAGCCGGATTTTGTGCAGTAAGGAAATTAATTCCGAATATTGCTATTAATATAAAATAGGTGCTCTTCATGACATATTTATATGGGGTTACAATTAAGAGGATCATAATATAATAAATCCATAATAATCTCCATAAAATAGGTCAATTTTACTCACGATGAGTCCCAATTTCGTAAAAATCAGAAGATTTAATATCATAATTTGACATGGAAATAGTTTCAAACAATACCCCTCCTTATGAACCTTATGAACAAGCAATATGAGTTTATAAAAGAAGCAAGACCTGTCTTATTGGATTACTGTAAAATCATCCCTCCGGAAGAATTTATAAGAGAACACGGTACTTTTGGCAGGGGCGGCAGTATCCGAAATCTTCTGGTTCATATAGCCAATACCTATCAGTTTTGGATCGGTAACAAAGCTCTGAAAAAGGATATTCCTTTTACTGCTTATGATTCGA
>JBGTCB010000353.1:0-5752 GCA_041748995.1 Saprospiraceae bacterium
GACATGACACCTAGTAGATTGTCCAATGGAAGATTGGCAGTTAAGTCTGGTTCCTTTTTGTGATATACTACGTTACAAATACTTACCATAGCCTGTTAGTCCTGTGCTCTGCCTATCATAAAATGATCTCAGAATTATTCCACATCTTCGACTGGACAGTGTAGCTGGCATTTTATCCTCAGATCTTCGGGATAGGAAAAATATGTATATTGAGAAAGCGGGACGCTGTTGTTCCGGATTTATTTGGTGAAATAGCTAAATTATGAGAAGATCAGCCAGTCTTAATCTTTTGAGTAGAAATATTGCCTCCTTACTCCTCTTGTTAATAACCACCGGTATGGCTTTTTCCCAAAGTGCAAAGAAAAAAGGCACTAGTCCAGTGATCAATGTTGATGTCTGTATTAGCACTCCAACTCCTTCAGGCCCGGTGCCGATTCCATATCCCAATATCGTCAAATCGGTGTCTACGAATAATACGTCAAAATCCCTGGTAAGCGGCCAATCCCTTACATTTATTTTGTCGGGAGAAAACCTGGAGAATATCGATGCACTGCAGGTTTATGTTCAGGGATCAAAAAGTAATCTTTTTGAGGCAAAATTGGAACCGGTCTATCGAAAGAAGAATGTCCGTCAGAGAAGGGTGATTCTAACCGCTAAGGGGAAGTTGGGAAATGTGGAAAGATATCGCCTGAATTTTAAGAAAGACCTGACTTCCCGCTCGTTTTATTCGGATGAATTTACCATTAAGGAGTAAGATTAATCATTCACAATGAGCCAGGTAGATAGAGGTGCTCCTAATTAATTTGCCCCGCCGGATTTGTGATCATAAAGCCAGGACCGGAAGATCAGGTGGCAGGCCTAAAAAAACCTGGGCCGCTGTTTCATAGCGGCTCTCATTTACAAAACCATGCTGCCGTATGACCTGAGCATCCGTAAAATAATGGGCTAATTTGCTCCTGGAATAAATAGCACTACTACCGGCCGCCGAGTACATCAGATCTACCGCTTTCAGGCAACTCTGATTGGTATGAACGGATGCAAGCAGCAGGTCTGCTTTATTTTCCAGGGTGAGGTTTCCTCCGGTCTGCATCGTATCCCAGCCATTCCTCAGGGTTTCGTGCAGATAGGCCCGGCTGGATTTCACCAGAGCTTCTGCTATCCCCAATTTTCTTTGCATAGATCCTCTTTCTCTCATGGATACCATCGATCCAAACGATACCTTCTTTTCGGCAATCTGCTTTAATTCCCTCACAGCATTGGCAGCGACAGCCAGGGCTACGGGGGCAATGACACTGGCAACCGTGACACCAATGATTGGAAACTGATAAAGGTCTCCCCTGCAATATCGATTCGGCTGCAGCCCCGGAGCCAGGGAATGGGTTCGGTGTTCCGGTACAAAGACCTCTCTGGCCTCCACATCGTTGCTATCGGTCGCCCGCATGCCTATGGTATGCCAGGTGTCAATGATCTGACAGTCTTTTGCATCCATAAAAACGCCAAGCATTTCTGGCATTCCATTATGCATTTTCATCTGACTTTGATCCATAACAAATGCGGTGACAAAGATCCAGCTTGCTTCATGAACGTTGCTGGTCAGAGGACTCCGGCCGGAAATCCGGTAACCTCCCTCCACCGGCATTGCTTTCATCGGTGGATGGAAAGCACCGGCGATCAAAGTATCCGGGCCATCCTGATAGATTTCTTCAATCCCTTTCTCCGGTAACTTACTGCAGGACCAATGGCCGGTATTGGTCACCATCATGGACCACCCCGCTGCCGTATTGTGCCTGGTTATTTCTTCGACTGCTTTTGCAATGATTAATGGATCCGCTTCCAGACCTCCCAGCGATTCTGGTAGGGTCAGGCGTAAGAACCCTCCTTCTTTGAGGGTTCGGATCGTTGAAGGGGATAGCCTTCGTTCTGTTTCTTCGTCGCTGATATGCTGGCTGATTTCCGGGCCAATCTTCCGGGCTCTATCCAAAAGGTTGTATGCCTGACCTATTGGATGGGGAGCAGTTTCTATTTTATTTTGCATCTGAATTTTTGTTTAATAAGATTAAATGTTCGGGATTAAAAGTATACTGATAGCATGATTTAAATATTTCTGAATGGATCAAAAATATTTCTGTTTGAATCAAAAGTAGGGTCCGATTCACCGGCTAGATGGATCATGAAACAACGATTAAAACTGGCAATCGGTTTACTGAGAAATACAACCCTAAGCATCGGCGAAATTACCCTCGAATGCGGGTTTGAAAACCAGACCCACTTCAGTCGGCGATTTAAAGAAAGCAAGAACCAGAATTTTCTGGCTTATCTCCATTATCTGAATCAAAACAATTACCCATCCTTCCAGGAGGTTGTTCAAAATAATTATCTGTTTAATCTTTCCGTGCCTGCATATGCGCACCTGGCAGACAGACATTCTTCACCTCCATGCTGACCTATTTCACTCAAAGCACACCTCCTGAGGAGAGTTTACTCGAATTAAAATTCAAGGAACTTATCTTATCCGGTAAAAATCCAAGGGAAATTCGGATTATGAAATGGATTTTCACTGTAAAAAGAGCATTCAATTTTTTCGAATTTGAGCTTTGTTTTATTTTTAATTTAAAGATTTTCCATGATCTCGTATGATATATGTTGCTTTTCTGAGAAAGTTTCTCTAAATTGAGCTATGTGCTTTTAGTAGGCGTATAGACAATGAGGCACTGGCGAAAATATTCATCCAGACTGGAGTGCAAGGTGATTAAAGCTGCAGTCTGAAATGATTGATTTGCTGGTTCTCAATGTCCATCTTTCCATTATAATGTACCACTTGAAACCGTTCGGTCAGGAGATGAAATCTTCAGATTGGAACAAAAATTAGCTCATGCCGAACATTATTCCGGCATGTCTGGTTAGATTAATTTCGAGTGAAGGAGCCAGAGAAATGCCCGTAGAACTTAGTTGTAGGGGAAAAATGAGGTTGGTGAGGCTTTAGTTGATATATAAAATAGTTATAATATTACATTTAGCAAGTGTTCGCATTAAAAATGAATTGCCGCAGTTTTCATGTGAAGATCTGTAAGGTGTTTCAATAAAATATATTAAAAATTAATCTAATCACAAAACCATGTACTTATGAAAAAAGTAATAACAAAATTCTTTCTTTTACCTTTGTTGATGACATCATTTTTGATGTTAGACCCCACATCACTCAGCGCTCAGAATTGTGGTACACCAAGCTTCATTGGAGTTCCTGATGATCTATTCTTAACTTGCGGCAGTGCTCTGCCAGCCTGGCCTGCTGTAACCGCCTTTGACGATTGTGACACCGTATCGGTTACCCGTTCACAACATCAAGCCGGCACCAGGTGTGGAACCATATTTTATGAACGTCGCTGGACGGCTACCGGAGTCGATAATACAGCCACAGCTGTTCAGACGATCCGTTTTAGGGATAATACTCCACCGGTACTGAATGTTCCGGCCAATATAACCATCGACTGTAGTACACCTGTTCCAGCTCCACATTACACCTCATCTGATGCGTGCTCATGGAACGATGTAACATTTTCAGAAACGAGGACAAACCAGGGTTCCTGTGGTCAATATACATTGCTTAGAACCTGGACTGCCACCGATGGTTGTGGAAATCAAACTAAAAAATCCCAGACGATAAAAGTTGTTGACCAGGCTGGTCCGGTCATCCAGGTGGTTAATCCCGCATTGAAAGACATCAAACTTGGAGGAACGATGGAAATGTACTCATGCGAAAATCCACAGGTCTTAATGAGTGATGTACTTGTGACGGACTGTTGTGGTAATGTAACAGTGGAAGCCTATGACCGAATACTGGTCCATGGCAAATGTGAAACTTTTGGATTTTATCGTAAATGGAGATGTGGATATATCGCTAAGGATGCAGCAGGTAATACCTCGGAATTTTATTTTTTCGTAATCCAGTATGATAATGAACCTGCGACATTACATAATGTACCTGATGATGTCAGGCTGGAATGTGACGATACCGTACCCGCGATAGACTATGAGTTAGTAGAAGTAGAAGATAATTGCAGCCATCGAACCCAACCGGAAATCACCGAGGAATATTTTTACGATCCTGCTGATGCCAGCAATCTGGCAGTAAAAAGAATCTGGTCCTTTGAGGATGAGTGTGGTAATGAAGCAAGAGATTCTCAGTGGATCTTCACCTGTGATTTTGATACACTACTGCTCAGTCAGGATACGATCATTGAGCCTGATACCATTGTTTGTGATACGATAATAACTATAATCGATACGATGACAGTGATCGATACAGTTACGGTGATGGACACCGTAACGGTAATGGACACAGTTACCGTGACGGTAATGGACACCGTTATTGTAATGGACACCGTTATTGTGATGGACACCGTTATCGTGATGGACACAGTAACCGTGATGGACACAGTAACGGTGATGGACACAGTAACAGTGATGGAGACAATTACGGACACTGTTACGGTGATGGACACCTTGACCGTATGTGATAGTACCGTGTTTGATACGATGACCGTGACGGTGATGGACACCCTTACGGTATGTGATAGTATCGTGTTTGATACGATTATCGTGATGGACACGATTACGGTGATGGATACTGTAACCGTGGACACCAGTATGGCAGGTGATGCTCCCCTACGATTAGGTGTAAATGTGCAGGATTTGACAGCTTTCCCCAATCCTACCCGGGGTCATATAACCTTACAATTTGAGGTACCTCGCGATGACCGTATGCAGATTCAACTAGTCGATAAGACCGGTAAATTGATAGAACAAAGGACCTCTGATTATGATGCAGGGCATCATAGGATAGATATGGATTTGACAAAGTATCCAACTGGATATTATACCGTCCTGTTGATTGGTGATAGCGGATTTCGACAGGCCAGGATTATAAAGACCGAGTAGGAGAGTTCCTAAGAGATTTACAACTCAGGAAAACTCGATGATTATTCCTGAAGAATCCAATGAAATGAAAGGCTGTGATGAATTCACAGCCTTTTTTTTAGTGTGCCGTGCATGAATAATACCTGGGTGGTGAAATTCACGATGGGGTATGTAGTTGCCAACCATTAGTTGAGAGCAGGTGTCCATCGTGGGTGGATCTTGAATGAAAGCTTAGGACAAATTTTCGAACGGGAACACGAACCTGATCACCAAACCTGATCTGGATATGTTTGCTAAACAAAATGAAGTCTAGATATTACACGAAATATCATGGTGTAAATAATATGATTATATGAATGAACTGAAAAGCAGAAACATCAATAGATGGCTACCGGGGAAAAATAGAGCTGAACTCAAAGATTACCCTGGAATGCAGACTTTCATGGGGATAACTGAAAACAACATCAAGAATTATATCAAACCGAAGTAAGTTTTACTGGTACAAATTCTTAGTCCAACCAACCTGAATAAAGCCCACAAACGAGTAAAGTCGAATAGAAGGGATAGGAGGAATGGGCAAGATGGAGGTCGACCCTAAGGGAGCTGACTTGCGGAAAATAAGGAGGTTTCAATAGGGTCATAGGTAGGAAATCACCTGTGAGGATCAGTACGCAGGTGGTGTGGGAGGACAGACAGGGGAACTAATTCCCATCTTCCTACTCGTTTGGTTTGTTTGTCTACTGCATTTGATTATGATACCCGTTAAGAAACACCAGGGCGGTCGTGATCATTTTACAGGAAAATGATATGATAAATCAGCCCAAGTGGGTATACA
>JBGTCB010000354.1:0-6993 GCA_041748995.1 Saprospiraceae bacterium
TGTCGTTAATTCTGGTTCCTTTTTGCGATATACTGCGTTGCAAATACTCACCATAGCTTCGGCTATGTCTGCGCTTTGCGCCTTGCCTATCACAAAAATGATCTCAGAATTATTCAACATCTTCCACTGGACCGTGTACTATTTCATTTATAGACGATTCATTATTTTCGTGAAAGGTGATTGTATTTCTTTTAAAGTCGATGATCATTTTTACCTGCCGGAGATATTCGTAACCCAGGATCCCATCAACGGACTGACCGGGACATAACATCTGCATTCGATGATTTTCATTGAATAATGTTTTCATGGGTTCACAGATTTTTTCTCCCACCTGGAGATCGAATACGGTGCCGGCCTGAACCTGCACTTCGCCGTGACCCAGCCCAACCAGGCGTTGATCATCCCACTTGATAGTATATGAAACTAAATTATCCAGGTCTTTTTTACTGAAGATATTGTATGCAGATCCGGTATCGATGATTAGTTTTAAAATGATGGTTCCAATGTTGACATTAATAACGGGGATCTTCCCCTTGTATTTGTAGGTAGGAATAGATGACACCTCTGGTGATCCATGATCTGCAAGACTTTCCTGGATTTCGAATGGTGATAATCGGATACATGAATTCTTATAATCAAACTCGACAATATGCTTCCTAAATAATTGGCACCCGAGAAGACCATGCATTGGTTGTCCTAAGGCCGCTTCCAATGCATCCAAACTGGTGACCTCTGAATAGACGCCATTCCATTTATTTCCGCCCAGCTCAATGGAAGAATATCTGGTTGCTACCGGTCCTCCTTCACCACTGATACCATGCATGACTTTATCAGATTTTTGTCCTTCGAAATATTTACGATTTAAAATCACGATCGGTGTTCCGGTGTCCAGGATATAATTTCCAATCTCACCATCTACAGAACAAGAAATCAATATGAGGTTTCCAACCAAAGTAAATGGTATGGTTTGAAAGGCATTGATGCGATTTTGGAATTGGGAAAGCATGAAGATAAATACAAATGTTAGTTTCAACATGGCACAATCATTTGGCATCAGTTGGCGACAATTGCCACCTGACAAGTGAAAAAATTTGATGATCTGATCAGATCAAAACTTTACTCACCTGGAAAATTGAAAGCGCTTTCTTACCCGGTAATTGAATCGAATCTGAATTATCTAAATAAGATGTTATAAGTAATGATTTATTTAATGATGATCACTGAGGATAAAGTTATAGGTGGGAGAAAAACAGGGCCCGGGGGAAATCTTTCAAATAACTTAAAATTTCATTCACCCTGGTGGAGGATGTGAAGTCTCTCTGGAGGATTGTGTTTTGGATCCCGGAACAATCTTTCAAATACCCGGAATCTTCATTCAAGCTTGAGAATCAAATTTTGTTGATGTTGTTATTGATTGCGAAAATCGGTAGGAGAGCTGCCAAATTCTTTCTTAAATACCCGGGAAAAATATTCCGGATTGTTGAAACCGCAATCGTAGGCGATCTCGGATACGTTGTTTTCTGTCTTTTTCAATAGCTCTTTGGCTCTGGAAAGGCGAATCGACTGGATTAGTCCCTGAGCCGAGAGACCGGTATGCGCTTTTAGTTTGCGATATAGTTGCGAATTACTCATGGCCATAACGTGACAGAGTTGATCAACGCCAAAAGTAGAATCATCCAGATGATTCCGGATGATCGACCGGATTTTAGTAATAAATTCACTTTCCGGTGCACTGATCGGGATGGCTATGTCATCAGTGTCATCGTCTTTAATGACTCCATACAATCGTAAATAATGCGACTGCAGTCTCTGCTTTTGTTTAAGTAGAGACTGAATGCGAACCAACAACTCATCTTTAAGAAAGGGCTTAGTCAGATAAGCGTCGGCTCCATATTGCAGTCCTTCCAATTTTGAATCGATGTCGGCTTTAGCGGTTAGGAGAATCACGGGAATATGACTGGTTCGTGTATCTTGTTTTAAGGTGTTACAGACTTCAAATCCGTTCATTTTGGGCATCATTACATCGCTGATGATTAAATCAGGAATGTTTTCCATGGCATAATTCAACCCGGCTTGTCCATTGAGCTCTGTATTGATTTGATAGTCGTTCTGCAGGACAGAGCGCACATATTGCACCACATCATTATTATCTTCAACAATTAATACTTGAGGAAGGTCTTTATTCAGCAGATGTTCGTCACCTGTGCCAGTATTTATTGTAGAAATAGGCTCCGGAGTATTTATTTCTTTCAGTGCCGGGCTCATTACCGGAGCATTCCGGGTAATGGGCAAAATCACTTTGAATTCGGAACTGGCTCCCTGAATACTTTTTACCGAGATTTGGCCACTTAATAATAGCACTAATTCGCGAGTAAGGGATAATCCGATACCAGTACCTTCTCCCAGACGTATGGATGAGTCATCCGCCTGATAAAAACGATCAAATATGTGGGACAATTTGTCTTCGCTAATGCCAATGCCATTGTCTCGTACAATGATTAACACCTGGCTATTTGAATCTTGCTTACAAGTAATTTCCACAAAACCACCCTCATTGGTAAATTTCAAAGCATTGGAAACCAAATTAGAAATGATATGCTGAATTTTATCCGGATCATAATCCATGACCAGCGATTGGGGATCTGCCTGAAACTGCAACTCAATATTTTTTGAGGTTGCCAACGAGGAAAACGACTCGACCAGATATTTTAGATACTGAATGATATCGTCCTGAACCAGGTGAACCGGCATGGAACCCGCCTCCAATTTTTGTAAATCCAGCATTTGGTTGACGAGATTAAGTAGCCGGTTTCCATTGCGTTTGATCATATGTAATCCCTCCTTACCTCGCTCAATTACCTGGTCCTGCAATTGATCTGCCAGACCCAGAATTACAGTAAGGGGAGTTCGGAACTCATGGGTTATGTTGGTATACAGGCGATTTTTAAAAACGTCCAATTCTCTTAGGCGACTGGCTTCAGCAATCGCTAATTGTCTTTTCAACTGAAACCGGTAAAATCCGTATACTGAAAGTATGATTAACAAGAAATAGAGAGACTTCGACCACCAGGCCCAATACCAGGGAGGAAGAATATTTATTTGTATCGTGCTTTCGATAACCTCTGAATATCGATAGCCCTTTGCCCGAACCTGAAAACGGTACTGTCCCGGGGCCAACTTTCGGTAAATAGCTTCAGGCAAAGCAACGGTTTCCCTCCAGCCGTTATCGTAATTGTCCAGTCTGAATTCGTACTGATTATTTTCAGGTTCTCTAAAATCGGGGATAAAAAAATTGATGACAAAACTATTCTCGTCATGCTTTAAGTCAACTGGTTGCAGACTGGAAAAGAAGTCCAGGGATCTACCCAGACTATCATTTTTTTCTTTCAGGATCTTTATGGATGAAAATGTAACTCTGGAGTCAATTGATTGATGTGACAATTGAGGATCTAGTCGTAAAAATCCGTTTTCTGCGCCAATTAGTATGGTGCCGTCTTGACGAAGCAGTGCCTTTCTAAAATCAAATGGCTCCATTGTCGTTTCACAATTATCACATTTGATAAGGTTTGAAGTAACTTTTCCTTTTACTGGATCAAATCGGTATATCAGGTTACTACTTTTTAGCCAAAATTGTTCCTGATCCTTGATAGCTATGGAGATATCCTGTGGAAGCAGATCGCTGTTTGTTGAATTGATAATTTGTGCGATATTCCTTTGAACATCTAATCGAATAAGACCATCTCGTCGGCTTAGCAGCCAAACACCTTCATTTCCGGCATTAAATAACTCTTCAAAACACCTTCTACCTGGACTATTAATACTAGATGGTAACTCCAGGTTTACCAGGGATGAAAAATCCGGATTTAGCCTGGCTAAAAATTTGCTACCGAAGCCATCGGCTGAAGCTTTTTGACGCTTCCATCCCGTAATATAGATTGATCCGTTCTGATCTTTAAATAGGTCTGAAGTAAAATTTGAGGGAAGATCCTCAGACCTGGGCAGATAATGTTGATAATTTACAAATTGCTCATTTTGGGGATCGAATAAGAATAGTCCAGCGCCAAGTGTGGCAATTAGTATTCTCCCCGAATTGTCAAATTCATAATCACGTACAGTGTTGTATAAAAAATTATGCAGTTGGTAGCCCAACCCAGCGGCATCGACCTGCAAAGAATAAAACCTGGCTTGTTCGTTGAAGGGATCAAATTTCAAAAGTCCATTGAATTCTTTTTCATTTATTGAAAGACAGACGGCCCACAAACTGCTATCAAGACCATGACGGAGATTATGTATGACAATGCTTTCTTTGGCTTGTGGAACTAAGAGATCTTGTGTGAAATGCTTTTTTGTACCATTCGAGAGATCAAATAGTACAATGCCATCATCAGTACTTATCCAAATCTCTGGCGACAATGACAGCCTGTTTTCCAAAAAGGAATAGGTAGGCAACCCGGAAAGTGGAATAGTAGATAATTGACGGGTTGTCTCAAATATTTTATATAAAATACCACCGGCTCTTCCACCACCGATCCAGCATACTGAATCTCTTGATTGAAGTATTGTCCAGCCAATATCACTGGGTATTTGACGGCTAATTGAATAATTGGTGCCAAAGTGCATTTGGTCCCCTGATATTGGATCAATACGAAAAAGAGCACGTCTGGCAGTGACGATCCAGACTTTGCGATGAAGGTCCTCATATATGGTTGAGATCCATGAACTGTCTTCCGTCGGTGGGTTTAGTTGAATCGATTCAAGTATTGAAGTTTGAGGGTTCAACTGATAAAGATTGCCTTTTGAAGTTCCTACCCAAAAATTGCCAAAAGAATCATCCAAAAGAGCGGTGACAGGAGCATTAAATAATTCATCCGGATATTTACGTTGCAGGACTTGATGCTGGAACGCATCTTTGTCTGGCAAGTATTGATAAATGCCCCCAACATGAATTACTTCATCAGTTGTTTGCCCCAGACCTGCCCAAATTGTGCCCATACGATCTTGGATGATGGTCCATACTGTCGAGTTCATTGTGTCCCCAAGAACATATCGTGATGGTTGGACCAAGTCTGTACTTAGATTAAATCGATAGATCACTCCGTCTGATCCCACCCACAAATACCCATTACTGTCCTGAATGATTTCTGTAATGGAGACACTATCCAGGTAATGAGTGATAATTCCAGAAGTGAGGTCCAGGCGATTAAGACCACCTTTATTATAAGTGCCAATCCACAGGTACCTTTCATCCTGGAGATATAACTCAGATATGTCACTACTTGACAGGGAATTCTGATCATCGGGTTCGTGCACAAATATTTTTGTCCGGTATCCATCATACCGGATCAGTCCATCGCCGGTTCCTATCCATAAGAACCCGAAAGAATCCTGGACAATTTCTTCAAATATATTGTTGCTGCCAATCCTTGGTAAATCGACTTTTTCTATTTGCCATTCCTTCGCAGATAAAATGGACAGATGGTCCTGAGACATCAGGTTGAAACTGTAATTAGTCAGCACCAAAGTGACCAAATATCCAGATAACCTAATATTCATTTTAACGCACCAATGTGTGGATATAAGATATCGTTTTTCAGGCTCTTGGTTTTATCTATTATAATGCGAGCTTCAATAAAGTCAAGTGCTATAAAATTCTGGATGAAAGATATGGAGATAGGCAGGAATCCACCTGCAAAAATCTTTCAAGTTACCTGTAGAATTCTGTCAAAATTGAATTAGGGCACCTCTATTAACCCCATTCATGGTAAAAACAATTTTCATTCGAAAATTTATTCAACAATATGCTGCGCCATACTTCGTTGATCGTCTGTCAGATAGCTCCGGCTATCCTCCTTTCTCCAGCCTTGTCTGACTTGCATCTTATTGAATTTTTACTCATTCAGGGTAAATAGAGGTGCCCTTTAGCCAATACTTTGGCACCTATATATTTTTAGTTTTGTCATGTAGCTTTCTTTTAATCTAGCCGCAACTCAATTTCTTTCTATCCGGATAAATCTCTGCGCCTTTGCGTCTTTGCGAGATGTTTCAACTTTGGGATTCCCAATTCCCGTATTTCGTGCTTGCTAAACAATATTTTCTGTACATCGCGATACCTTCATTTTTTTTGCTCTCGCAGAGAGCGCTAAGTACGCCAAGGTTCTCAGGAATGCATATTGATCGGTACCCATATTGGGACTTCTTTCTGTTAATCTAACCGCAACTCACTTTCTTTCTATGCGGATAAAATCTCTGCGCCTTTGCGTCTTTGCGAGATGTTTCAATTTTGGGATTCCTAATTCCTGTATTTCGTGCTTGCTAGACAATATTTCCTGTACATCGCGACACCTTCAGTTTTTTTTTGCTCTCGCAGAGAGCGCCTAGTACGCCAAGGTTCTCAGGAGTGTATGATGATCGACACCCATATTTTTTAGTTTCCTCACTTGTAGCTTTCCTTAATCTAACCCCAACTCAATTCCTCTCTATCCGGATAAATCTCTGCGCCTTTGCGTCTTTGCGAGATGTTTCAACTTTGGTATTCCCAATTACTGTATTTCGTGCTTGCTAGACAATATTTTCTGTACATCGCGATACCTTCAGTTTCTTTGCTCTCACAGAGAGCGCCAAGTACGCCAAGGTTCTCAGGAATGCATAATGATCGGTACCCATATTGGGACTTCCTTCTTTTAATCTAACCGCAACTTAATTTCTCTCTACCCGGATAAATCTCTGCGCCTTTGCGTCTTTGCGAGATGTTTCAACTTTGGGATCCCTAATTCCTGTATTTCGTTCTTGCTAAACAATATTTCCTGTACATGGCGATACCTTCAGTTTTTTTTGCTCTCGCAGAGAGCGCCTAGTACGCCAAGGTTCTCAGGAGTGCATAATGATCGGTACCCATATTTTTACTGTTGATCCCTAATAATTGCTGAATGGTTCGACTTGAAAGGGATCTTGCAATATGACGAACGCATCGATAAGATGAGGTCACTTTTCGAA
>JBGTCB010000355.1:0-9004 GCA_041748995.1 Saprospiraceae bacterium
GGGGCCGATGATGTTGATGATGGAATAGAAGATGACGGGTTCGATGATGACTTTGATGAGTCAGAAGAAGAACCTTCAGGAGAAGATGAAGATTAAATCTCACACGGAGAGGGTCTTGGGGTGCTAGCTGCTAATCTTTCGTGACCCAGTAGGGAGGATTTATTGTTGGATTGGAGTCGGAGACGAAATTCAGATCCGGAAAGCGGTAGTAACCTGCCAATCCAGAAATGAGTGAATACCTCTCTGATCTGTTCCGATTGTCACAGCCAAACAGGAATGCTATTAGTATGTCCTGAATAAGAAAATGGGGAAACTTTACCCTTTAGTTCAGGCCGCAGCCAGCTTCTCAAAGTTAGCATCTTCAAACTCTGAGCCATTCCATTTGCCTAGCCACTCACATTCTTTCTTAGCCTTCAGATATCTTCTGAACGCTTCAATTGCCTGTGGTCTTTCCAGTCTCCTGATGGTGATAGCTGAATTGAATCCGTTTTTTATGTTGAAATAATATGCACCCTCACGGTAATCAAAATTCTTTTTGGCATGTCTCATAATGTAACGTCAATTGTTTCCGAATTTTTTTAGTTTATATACAGCATCAAGAACCTCATGTCTTCTCTGTACTGATTTCTTGGTAAAAAATTTTCTCTGCCTCAACTGTTTCATAAGTCCGATATCCCGGTGCTTGCGCTTGTAACGTTTTAATGCACGGTCTATCGTTTCATGGTCTTTTACATTGATTATTATCATATTCGATACTTGTTAAACAAATCTTCTCTCCTTCGGTTCAGGACTACAATGTATTACAATGATAAAATCCGGTAAAATGACCAGAAAAAGGGACCAGAACGTCTAATACTGAACAAAAATGCCAAATAGCAACCGTTCTGATCGTCATGCAATAGCTATTTAAGAACACAAGGATACGGAAAAAAGTTCGATTTTTTCGGGCAGTGGACCGAACCAGGCTGAACTGGCACTATTTGGATGCTCTCCCGGAGCGATGACCTCTGTAATTTTTAAGGATATAGCAATCTTCTTCAGTGATAGGTGTGAAGAGATCTGCCTCATCAATCAGGACCTGGGCGGTGGTCTTTTGCACTGCAGCGATCTCTACCCGAACACCCGCTCCTTTAAGGTGTCTGAGCAGTTCTATGTAATCTGAGTCACCCGACATGATGATGATGGTATCTACCTTTTGGGCAATTTGAGTGGCTTTGATGGTCAGGGGAATGTCGGCCGACTTATGACAAGGTACCACCGAACCATGAAACTGATCAAGGAGCCGGTTAGCCAGTTTGGAAGAAATCTGTTTTCCCTCCCGGAAATAGATCAAACGACTAAGCCCGCGATTGACCAGCAATTTGGGTATTAAAATATCAAAATCCAATAAAGCATTTTTTTTCTTGAGTAGGGATTGCAAACTCAACTCAATATTGTTGCCATCAATTAATATGGCAACAGATTGATTAATAGTGATTGGACGTTCTTCAGCCATTTTATTGAAAATGTATTATTTCTTGACGACCAATATGGCTGCCAGAGATTAAAAGGGAATCGGGTTTTTGCTATTACCAAACAATCAAACTTTTACAAGTAGGTAAAAACTAAGATCAAGGATTGGTACGCTTATATTTTTTCCACAGATTTTTGAAATGTTTTGCCATCGATTTTGCAGTTTCGCTACTTAACCTGATCACATCGTCCGAATCCTCCCGGGCAGGAGCGGTACACGCAATGCAGTCACCCTTTGTAGCATTATAAATGGCACACTCCATGATAAAAGGATTAAATTCCGACTCAGGAAGGATCAGAAAATTTTTGTTAATATCATCATTGCTGACTTTATATAATTTTTGATAGATAGCGAGGTTTTTTTCTACATTTTTTGAAGCCGGTACGATATAACGGTATTTAGTCTTTTCGCCCAGGTTTACACTGACCATTTCAGAGAAATCCTTGTTTTTAGTATCATATTGGAGGCTGGGACTAATCACCCAAACTTCCTTTGCTTTATCTTCCAGTTTAATCAGTTGTTTGATTGTCATGATTGTTTTTTTTTCTGATGCAAAGATAACTATAAGATATGATTTCATGGTTTCGCGTTGGAGCTATATTTAGAGGTCTCCATTTCAGCCCTTGGTCGCAGTCATAATGTAAAGAGAACTTCAAAGATGGTGGGTTATAGAAATCTCTGACTTATGGCTCATCCCGTCATTATTTTAGGAACTTTACCACTACATCACTTGTTTGGAAACGATGATCTGGATATACTTTACGGTACTGATCATTTCGCTTCTTGCCATTGATCTGATCGTCTTACATAAGAAGGGACAGGAGCTGAATCCCAGGAAAGCAGCCTTCGAAACTGTTGGTTGGATAAGTATTGCTCTTCTTTTCAGTTTGATAATCTACTGGCTTTTCAAGCAGGATCTTGTCGATAATCCTAATAACCTTTCTCCCGGTACCGCACTGGTCAAGTACATCACCGGGTACCTGATTGAGTTGTCACTGAGTGTCGACAATCTTTTTGTTATTGCTTTTATATTCACTTCGTTTAAAATACCTTCCAAATATCAGCATTGGGTTTTATTCTGGGGGATATTAGGTGCTATTTTTTTCCGGGCTTCCCTTATCTGGATTGGCGTTATCCTGATCAACAAGGTTAGTTGGATGATCTATGTGTTTGGTGTCTTTTTATTATTTACTGCCTTTCGTATGCTATCCCATGCGGAAGATGATGAAGAAGATCAACAGAATTTGAGCAAGCGAATCATGCGTTGGATGAATGTGAGTCAAAATTTGAATGGCAACAAATTTTGGATATGGGAAAATGGAAAAAGACTCGCTACGCCATTACTAGCGGCTTTAATCATGATTGAACTCACCGACATTATGTTTGCTCTCGACAGTATTCCGGCCATCCTGGCGGTGACCACAGATCCGTTCATTGTCTATAGTTCAAATATGTTTGCGGTGCTTGGATTGCGGTCGCTTTATTTTTTTCTTGCCCATATGTTGCGGACGTTTCACTACATCAAATACAGTGTATTTGCTATTCTGCTTTTTGTTGGCATTAAATTACTGGCAACCCATTCCTTCGAAATTCCCGAATGGTTTTCTTTGCTCTTCATCGGAATTTCCCTGCTGATGGGCGTTGTGGTATCTCTGCAACATCAGAAGCAAACCCAGAGTAAAATGAAGGATCATGCAGAGGATGGTGCATAATGGATTCATGTAATTAATTATTAAACGCTTTCCTGCATTTTATCTTGAAAGCAGGATAGAGTTCAATGTTAAAGACCCGTCAGCTTTTTATTTTCCTCCGATTCTTGTTTTAATCTCGATCACACCAGATGATGCCATCGACCCATAAGTGTTCAATTCCGATGGCTGGCTTAATAGGCGTATGTTGGTTACATCGGCCATATTTATAGCCTGATTTGTTTGATTATAATTGTTTCCCAGGGGAAACCCGTTCAGAACATAGAGAGGTTCCTGGTTCTGTACGCCGGTATTTTTTCGCAATATTACTTTGGTTTGGCTACCGGACCCAGTGATCATAAGACCCGGATAAATTCTTAAAGCTTCTGCCAAATTACTAAAACTGGAAAAATATTCAGAAGAGGTGAGTCGACTTCCGCTATTGGATTGACAAGCAAAGGTAACTAACACGAGAATCAAAGCAGCAATTTGTAATTTCATAGCATGATTAATTTTTAGGTTCAATAAAAAGGAGTCTGAGAAGTTGTCATCTCAGAAAGCTGAAAGGCAGAGCTATCGGAATTTCGTTAGAGCGGTAGGGCTAAACGAATACAAATTGAGCTTATCACTGGAAATTGTAGGAGAGGAGAGAATTTCAATTCTTAAAGTGATCAATCTAGTCATTTTTTTGATGACTTTCAAGGATAGAGTTATTTTTTTTCGATATCGGTTTATTCATGACTGCCTGGAGAATGAATTTTCAGGGATTTAATTTGTTTGGTGGGAACCATGGGATGATCAAATAGTGAGTGGAACTGAATGGATTGTAATGTTTGATTTGGACTTTCCGGTAGACTGAAATTGGACTCTTCTTCTATGAAAAAGACTGACTTCATCATGCTGGCCTAGTAGGATGGAAAATGATCCCATCGGTACCATGCCATTTAAGAAGGCATGTTCCTATGAACCGGAGTACCACGTTTAAATTTCTTGAAGGGTGATTGGTGATATTGATTTTTCTATCTTGTTCGACTAAGGACCTGATTCTGATAGAGATTTTAGACACTCACAGATTATCTATATGATAATTGCTTTTATTGGAAAAGACCTGTTGTCGCAGATGAACACACTATTGACCGATATCGTCCATCTTTTTATAGGTCGACGAGTCCTACTACTTGTCCTCTATACCTATATCTTGACTGCCGGCTTTGGGAGTTATGGTCAACCGCCCCTGATACGATATGTTGAGGAGAAAGTACGAGTCGATGAATTTTTGTACCTGGTGGATGAGGACCAGAGTCTCACGATAGATGACGTCCTGGACGACACTACGCCCTGGACCAACCATTCTGATCTGAGATATGCGATGCAATCTGATGATGTGATCTGGCTTCGATCAAGAATTGTTAATGATCAGGATAGAGACAAACAATTTTACCTCGAATTTGATGGGTATATCAATGTTCAACTGTGGCTATTGAACGGTTCTGAAATCGATCATAAATTGACTGGGCATTATGTTCCTTACAGGCAAAAGGCATTCGGTAACGGGAATCGTAATCTGATTCAGGTGGAATTATCGGCTCAGGGAGATATGGAGTTCTATGCCCGACTGGTAAAGTCTTCTGACCTGCTTTTGAATCAACCTAAAAATTTGTTTTATGAAATGATTCCCTATGATGTGTGGGTTAAGAACGAAATAAATCAACGGGGAATTTTTAATTTACTGGTTGGAATCTTGCTTGCCATGTTTTTGTACAATCTTTTTGTATACATCTCGGTAAGAGAAAAACCATTTATCTATTACCTGATATTGATACTTTGTTTTATTTTTCAGATAGAGCATAATAGTGGATATGATGTGCAGTTTTTTCAGCGATTTGAAGGCTATGCATCGATCTGGGGTCTGGTGAACCTTCCTCTGGCGAATCTTACCGGAGCTATGGTATTGTTGTTTTGTCTGGGTTTTTTTAATGTTAAAGATCGCTATCCATTTTACTATAAAATATCCACTGTACTATTGTGGTTGCTGATTTTGTCCACTTTACCGGTAGTAGTTGGTGGTAAAGTTGCAGCGATCACGATGCCCTTTGCTTTTTTTCTCTCATTACTGGTGATTATCTATGTATTTACGATAGCGATCAAAAGCCTGATCGATAAATACCCATCTTCGGGATTTTATATTTTGGCGCAATCTGTCTTTCTGGTTTCCGGGATCATTCAATTGCTGGCATTAACCGGAGTTTTACCGTTGAATCAATTTACACTTTATGCCTCCCCAGCTGGTTCTACCATCGAACTGGTTTTATTTTCTTTTGTCCTGGGCAATAGAATCAATGTATTGAAAAAGGAGAATGACCTTAAGCAAAGAGAAATCATTCAGCAATTGGAGGATAAGAAGGAATTTCAGGAGCAAGTCAATCTTGAACTGGAGCGAAAAGTAATTGAAAGGACGGCAGAAATAGCCAGTCAAAAGGAACAAATTGAAGTGGAAAAAATAAAGTCTGACAAACTGCTGTTGAATATTCTACCAAAGGAAATTGCCCGGGAGTTAAAGGAAACCGGTCATGCGAGGGCAAGACACTATCATCACGCCAGTGTACTATTTTGCGATTTTGTCGGCTTCAGTGATTATGCCAAGATGTTATCTCCAAGAGAGGTCGTTGAGGATCTGGATTTTTATTTTCGGGCTTTCGATGATATCGTTGAAGAGTCCGGATTAGAAAAGATTAAAACCATTGGTGATGAATATATGGCTGTCGGTGGAATTCCAGTGGCTAATGAAACCAATGCCCGGGATGCTATTAATGCGGGACTGACTATCCAGGAATTTGTTGAATCGGTCAAGCGGGAAAGACAGCAGGCAGGGGAGCCTTATCTGGAATTACGGCTGGGCATACATACCGGGGAAGTCGTGGCAGGAGTGGTTGGTAAGAATAAGTTTGCTTACGATGTTTGGGGTAATACGGTAAATATTGCAAGCCGTCTGGAAAGTGCCGGACTAGTTGGTAAAGTCAATGTATCATTCAGCACTTACCGGTTAGCGAAAGACTACTTCAATTTTACTCCCCGAGGTAGGATCGAGATGAAGAATATTGGTGAAACTCCGATGTTTACTGTGGAGAAAATCACGGATGTAAACATCTGAATATTACTTGGCTCCTGCAGATATTTAGTAGGTTAATCTATGTTTCCTATTTTATTTCGTAGCCGTAAGATCTTGATCTTCCTCTCTCGAGTGTAGAAGGGGACGGCAGAATCTATATGATACGGCTTATCCAGCAAATGCATTATATATGCACATGCCCTCTTTATATAGCCAAGAACCTTTTACTTGTCAGCTGATATTTTAGATCCCTTTCTTTGGGGTACAGATATTCGAAGGTCGGTCCGCAAAATCCTTTGGACGCATCATTCGGATCGATTGGTATAGACATTAGTGCCCGGGCATTTCTCGCCAAAGTAAACATCGAATTGATTGCATATTCCAGATTTGGCTCTTTTGTACGGAATTGATAGTGCAACTTGTCCAGTACTTTGCTATACTCCGCGTTAAATTTCTGATTGGCTACCAGAACTTCAACCCGGTTGGCATTATTTTTTCGCGGATCTTTTACCACATTGATTATCCCCCTTTGGAATGTCTCGTAGTCGACATTTGAGAAAGATGTTGACAGTAGTTTTTCATCAAATGTTTTCTCATCAATTTCTCCTGTACCTCCCATTGACAGGTAGATTTCTTTAAGCCGGAAAAAATGAGCAAGATCTCCCAGATTATCTCTGCCGGTTGAACCCAGACCTTCTCCCTGTTCGATGATCTCATGGATAGCTTCCAATGCATCGGCTTTTGCTCTGACAGCAATCAAGGTTCCTGAATAACCTGGAGCGTCTTTCTGAAGGGCTTGTTTCCCATTTTTGAAATCCTCATCCTCAAGTTGCCGGATCAATTTTATGATCGAGATATAGAATTCTCCAATGGTCGCCCATCCTTTGTGAACGACCGGAACGTCGGAATAAGTTCTGGGTAGTTCGATATGCATGAAATTCACAATGGCATTAACCGAACATTTATCAAGACTCACCACGAAAGGGTCATCGGTCTGATCATGTCCCGGTAAGGCTACAGGATATCTGGGTATAAATGTCCTGCCTTTTAATCTTGGCCGACCTCCGATAGAATTGAGAATATTAGCTACCATAGCAAGATGTAACATTTCCTCTTTGACGATGGAGAAAATTGTAATTGCTGCAGGAGATGCACGTTCTTTAATTGTCCAATATGCGTACAAGTAAGCAGGTATCGTAGCATGTTCCAGATCGATAGCAATCTGAAGTAAGGATTTTAAGTTTTTGATAATTTCTTCTTTCGGAATTTTGGGTCTGACCTTGCTTGACATAAGTTCTAATAGTTTTGTTTGTCCAGGAATTGATTATACTAGAATTTCAATAGTTCGGGATATTTTTCAATTAATGCAAGAGCTGATTTTTGATCTACCGCTATCTGTAGAATGTTTCTATGACGATTTTTTTTGTTTATCCATTGATCCTGATTACTTACAGGTTTAAATTTTGCTCTAAAAGGTACTTTTTGACCCATTAAAATATAGTCAAAACCAAACGGACCAAAAACGGAGTCGTGGAAAAATGGTCTAAGGAGCTGGGGATTTTCTTTTGATCTCAAATACAATGGCCCTTCTTCGTGATAAAGGTCGATTAAATCCTGTACTCCGGAAATATCTGTTTTCCTCTGGCATGCTTGCCAGAAAGGCGTTCGTAGCCGATGGTTAAATTTATAATGTACAGCCAGATACCAGCGGAGGTAGTCCCATTGCAAACCAATTTTTTCATTAATAATTTTCCTGATAGCATAGTCAGATTTCCTGACCGGGAAGTTGTCTGACAGCATTTTTATTTCTTCAATGATCATGTGAATTCCGGTTGATTCCAGCGGTTCCACAAAACCATATGCATTGCCAATACCGACTACATTTTTTAACCAGAATGACTCCCTTTTTCCTGACGTAAATTTGACAGTGACTGGATTTTTAATTTCCGGATTTAAACGTACCATTTCCTCCCAGGCCTGGTCTTCATTACAAAAATCGGAAGAAAATACATAACCACGATGATGCTCTTCCCGCAGGGGAATTTGCCAGTTCCAACCATGTTCCATGGTTTCAGCGAGGGTGTATGGTGGTATATGACCCGGGTTTTCCAGAATACCGGTAATAGCAGTATCGGTCATTAGACTGGACCGGAAAGAAATGAATTTCGATTGCAGGGCTCCACCTAGAAGGAACGATCGAAAACCTGAACAATCAACGTACAAATCAAAACTGATTTTTTCGCCTTGCTCATTGATCAGAGCTGAAATTTCTCCGGTTTCCGGGTGAAGATCAAATCCTTTGATTGTCTCATCAGTCATGGTGATTCCGGAGGTCTCAATTTTCTTCTTTAAGTAGGCCAGGAACAATTTATTATCCAGATGGTATGCGTACCCCACCTTGTCCATAATGGATTCCGGATTATCAGAATCTTGATGAATAATCATTCCTTTCTCCTGGGAAATCAACATAGACTCCAGGGTCGAATTGTTCAGATGACCATCTTTCAATTCGGACATTAGTAAATCATCGGTACCGAAGGGATTAATAAAGGAAAAAGGGGAGGGTTGCCCCCATAGGAATTTTATACCCAGTTTCCAGGTCGGTCGTACCGACCGGTAAAAATCAACGATGTCCAGATGCAGATATTTATGAAGAAAATCGATGATCAGAGGGGTGGTTGCTTCACCAACTCC
>JBGTCB010000356.1:0-4598 GCA_041748995.1 Saprospiraceae bacterium
GCATCGAGGTAATAGAATTCGGCTTGCTGGAAATCGAATTGAGCAATAGATATATCGGCCAATCCTCTAAGACAATATGTGCTAAAATAATTCCTTTTTCCGATCGCTTTTTTATTGATTTCTAGTGCTTCAAAATAAAGATATTTTGCCTCTTGATAATTTTTCAGTTCAAGCATTGAATTAGCTAAATCTAGCAGACTACTCGCATACTCTGGATTATCCGTGTTGCCTTTCTTTTCATATAAGTCACATACCTTCCTGAAGAGTACATTTGATCTTTTCGCATCTCCGGTGTCTTTATAAAAAAAAGCAAGGTTTGATAGGTAGGTAACATACTCTGGATTCTGATCGCCACCATGTTCTTCCAATTTTCTAAGGGATTCCAAATGAAGGTTTTCCGCTTTCTCAAATTGACCAAATTGCGTATAAAGATTTGATAGTTCAGCAGCGTCAAGAAGATCACCTAAAATTTGATCATTTTCAAGAACTTTGCTGATTCCTCTAGATTTCAGCAACAAGCTTTCCCCTTTATTATAGTTTCCCATATACAAGTATAATCTGGCTAAATTGCCAATCGAAACCTTTCTTATGAAGTTGAATTCTTCATTTGGCACTATTTTCTCTGAGATTCTTTGGCATTCCAAATAGAATTCCTCTGCTTTTTGGAAATTACACAAGTGAAGATTCAGAGTGCCCATATAGGAAAGAGCTAATGCATACCCAATCGATTCTTTATCGTTTCTCTGTTCGTAAAAATCTAACGTTTCCAGAAGAAGTGATTCCGCTTGGTCGTATTTGCCCAAATTGTACCAGACAAACATTAGTGACGTGCGAAGGGACATTAGCTCGAAATCAAACGTACTCTCAGATACTTCTTCAAAGATTTCAATAGCCTCAGTCAACAGGGTGTCCGCCTCTAACCACTGGTTGGTGTGCCAGGCATATAAGAAACCAAGTTTCCCGATGACTTTTGCATATTCTGGATGCCTAGCGGTTAAAAATTTCCTATGAAGAAGAATAGATTCTAGTAGATATTTTTCTCCCATCACATAGTCGCCTTGACTGCTATAAATGGCTCCATAGTAGTAGCAAATGTTGGCATACAAAATCGACTTTTTTCCAATATATTTTAACACTTCGGATTCTGCTTCTCCGACAAATTCCAATGCTTGATGGTAATGACTTGAATCAGTCACGGACTCAGCCAATTCAAGGAGGCTATCAATCCGGGCTTGAAGTCCAGTTGTATAAAGAACCTGACCTTGGACCGCCAGCGATAAAAAAAGAAGAAGAATCAGACTCTGGTACTTCATGGTTCCATTTTGTTTATTCCATTTAAATGCGTTATAGATCCACTACTCCACTAAGACAAATCCTGCCCAATAAAAAGGATCCGGTCTTTTTGCTCTAATAGCTGCCTGAGCTTTTCGAAAAGCTTGCGGCAAATCCATTTTTTCCTTGATCCAGTTGGTATAGAAATGTGTCATTAATTCCTGGGTAGCAAAATCGGGCACCTGCCAAAGACTCATTAAAATATTTTTTGCACCGGCTATTTTAAAAGCGCGCTGTAGTCCGTACACTCCTTCATTTCCTCTGATATCTCCAAGTCCGGTTTCGCAGGCAGAAAGTACAACCAACTCGGTTTCTGACAAATCCATCTGGCTGACCTCATAAGCGGTCAACACCCCGTCTTCGAGATTTTGATGCGGCTTGCCACCTGTCCACACATGATTGGCACCTGCTAAAATTAACCCTGAACGGATCAAAGGATGTTCACTCATTTTGAAAACTGTTTCATGAAACGATGCTGAGTGATGATCTTTCTCTGTTGAGTCAGGGAAAAAATATCCATGAGTGGCAATATGCATAATACTGGGTGAATTTCCACGATGACCAAAATGTTTAACAATCTCCTCTGTGGCCTCAGATTGGGTAAACAATTGGGTTGGGACTCTATGACCGTCAAGAATTGTAGTGACTATCTTAGCTTCCACTTCGGTCCATGGTAAATACTGCCAGTCACTGGAAGGACCTGGGAACAAGGAACGTGTGTCTCTTAAAAGGCTCCTTCCAGATTTATTATGGTTACCCATAAATACTTCATTCGCCTCTATCAATGAGGTATCATTAAACTCATAATTAATTCCTCCAAAAACACAAGCTGTCCAGTCAATGTCAATTGATTCACTTTCCATCTGATGCATCTCAATTATTTGACGAGTACTATTGAGTTGATGCATCTCATACGAATCTCCGATGATCTGCCCATTCTGGGTTTGGAGTGCTGACATTGGGATCCGATTCAAGATTCCGGTTGGTGAAAAGAAAATCCGGTCACCTGATGGTAAAAATGATTCCAGAGGTGTCCAAATCAGATCAGAAAGTGCAACAGCCACTTTATTAATCTCACCTCGGTAAGTGAATCGGGTGAGATCATTTTTTTGGATCAATGCAGCAACTTGATCCTCATGAAATAAATAGATATACTTTGGAGATTCCCACTCAGCTCGAATCATCAAAGCAGCATAATGCACTTTATCTGGTTCAATCTTTTTATCACCCCGGAAATGAATAAATTCAATAGCGACCTCATTTGGTTTTAAAGCATCGCGAATATCGCCCCAAAGTACCTGCTGAGTGGACTCGCGGTAACCCGCGATACTCAGCGCCAAATCTTTTTCAATTGTATTAATCTCGTCTTCCAAATCAAAAACATTATTTCGTTCATGAATGGGCATCGAATAAGCCTGGGATAGCAGTCGCTGTAATGATACCATTTTTCCAAATTTAACTTGAGCCGCGGAATCGGCCATCACCAATTTTTTGATCTGATCACTTGCCTGCAGCAAGAAACCTTTGTCGTACAAAGTATGATCATAGCATATCTTTTCAAATTCAGAAACATCCTTATCTCGTTCATGTTTTATCAGATCATATAAGAAGGAAAAAATGTGAGTCCTGTCAATGGATAATTTCTCGACATATTGACTTAATTCAGTACTGGACATAAACCGCTTGGCTCTTTCCAGATAAATTTTACTAACTGCCTCAGATTCAAGTAGAAGAGGTAATGCTTTCTCATAAGTATCAAGTCTCTGATATAAATCAATCAATCCAGATAACGTGTTGAAATAAAAGAGATGTTCCTTGCCCAGGAATTGTGAAAGAACAGAAATGACCTCTTGATAGAATAATTCACCCGTACCGTAGTCCGACTGCGCAATGGATACCAGAGCCAAGCCAGTCAGACATTGTGCAGTTAAAAAATTAAATTTACCAAGTTGTTTCTCAATAGTTTCTAGTGCCTGAATGTAAAAAGATCTGGCTTCAACGTATTTCTTTAGATCCAACATTGAATTGGCCAGATTTAAAAGGCTTTCGGCATATAGCGGACTGTCTGTGCCAAAATTTTCTTTATATAAGGAACATACTTTCTTAAAAAGATTATTTGATTTATTGAAATCACCAATCGATGTATAAAAAAAAGCCAAATTAGTGAGACAGATGGCATACTCGGGATTCTGTCCACCACTAGTTTCTTCAAGTATTCTTATGGATTCTAAGTTGAGTTCTTCAGCCTTTTTAATTTGTCCAAATTGAGCGTACAGCTTTGCTAACAGATTTACACTACTTAAATAAAATGGATCGTATCTCTCGAGAATGACATTACCGATATCCAACGATTTAAGAAGCAAGGCTTCTCCACCCCGGTAGTTGCCCATGTGAGTATACAATTGACCTAAATTACTATATGTCAATAACTTGTATAGATGATCTGAGGCCAAAACTTTCTCTAATATTTCAATCGATCTTAGATAGTATGATTCTGCTTTTTGGAAGTCGCATCTAGAAGCATATAAATTGCCCAAGTCGTGCAATGCATTTGCATATTCAGGTGATTCTCTAGAGGCATTTTGTTCATGATAATTTAATAAATCAAGGTAAACAGCTTCGGCTTGGGCATAATTTGCCAAATTGCTAAAAACATTAGCTAACCAGATTCGACAAAGTACATGATATTTATCAAATGCAGTATCGGCTAGCTGTTCCCAAATTCTTTCAGCTTCTATCAAAAGGGTTTCAGCTTTCCTAAAATTATTATCCTGAATGTAAATGATACCAAGCTTAGTTGCGACTTTTGCATAATCCGGATGTTGAGTACCCAGCAGTTTTCGACGGAGTAGCAAGCACTCTTCCAAATACTTCTCTTCCATTTTGAAATTACCTTGAAGCTCAAAAATGGCTCCATAATAGTAGCAAATAGTAGCATATAAGACTGACTCCTTCCCTGCATATGTGAGCACTTCCGCTTCAGCATTGTGAACAATTTCAATGGCTTGATCAAAATGATGTGAATCTATCAATGACCTAGTTTTGTCAAGCAAACTATCAATCCGAGCCTGCAGACCAGTTGAATCAAGAACCTGGGAATAACCAACCAGGGAATAACAAAGAAGTAAATTCAGAATATAGTGTTTCATAATTTCGATGTCATTTTATCAAAATCCATCAACTACGAATCTTACTTCACCCAGTACCAATCTCTCGCAATAGAGCGGTTCCGGCCTCCCTGATCTGGAACTCATTGCTTTTAATTT
>JBGTCB010000357.1:0-1986 GCA_041748995.1 Saprospiraceae bacterium
ATTTAACCCCTGCAAATCAAATAAATATTCTGGGAATCTACTTGTCCTGTATCGATAATTTAAGGGATTAGTGATTATTATCTAAATATCTAATTAACTAAAGATCATTCGATTAATATTAGTCAGTAAATGCTTCAATTACGTGTTGCCCCACTTTATAACCAATCTCCAGACCAACATCATTGTCCGTCCTAAAATGTACTCCACCCTCAAACCTAGATTCGGAACATTCCTTTGCCAGGTTAAAAAAATGATCCTTATTAAGTGGAAACAGATATGAAAGAACAGTGGCTATCGATCCGGCCACTGTCGTATGACCCGCCGGATATCCCGGAAAATTTGGTGTGTCGACCAGAATGGGTTTAAAACCGGGATCATACTGAAAAGGTCTGATACCCCAATAATAATATTTACCATCCCAGGCGGCAATAATCGCATCATATCTGGCAACGTGAAATAGGGCATTCGCAAAGGCAGCATCAATGGGATCCAGATCATACTCCAATACTTTCTTTTCGATTAAATCATCCCAGACTGGTTCACTTTTCCATTTCCAGGCAATATCACTATAAGTGTTTTCCTGGTTAAATCGAATGAGTTCCTTCATGTCATTACTAAAATCAGGATGTGGACCTGGCCTGAACTGATCCTGACTTTTCAAAGTCAATGGCTGCCATTTGGCTTTCATTGGATCCCGTTGTCCTGGATTCCCCGTCCAGAGACCATTACCATCCGGCACTTTACCCTCCCACAGTTTATCGGTTTGATCGGTTTTTGCATAGGCGATATATTGCATCGCAATAGACTGACCGATTTCCAGCCCTTTTTTGATATCACTTGAAAACTGAAGCCCGCTTTGTAACCGGGATATTTTGAAGTCTTCCAGAAGGCTATCCAGATAAAAAGATCTTTCAGGAAAATAATAGGTAATGATTTCCTTTGCTACTACAGCAGCTGCACTTCTTTCACAAATAAAAGAGGAGTAATCAGTCTCACGACCATATTTTCTAATCAGCTTATTCCAGAGAAAAGGTGGTTTCTGTTCGTGGTTATTCTTCTGTCTCCAGACCTCGACCATCGCATCATACATCGCTAAATGCAGGATAGCCATACGACCACCATTCAAAGGACCGTTGTGCGATTGACCGACATCCATCATTATCTGATGCCAGCGATATGAAGGATAAGCAGCATTCCAATATGCCACTCTCACCCGATCATTATCCTCCATAAGTGATTGTATTTCAATGATATCTTCAATCTCCCTGCTTAGTATTCTCCTTTTCTCAGGGTGAAAGGTCTTGCTCATACCGAATTTGAAAAAACTCCGGTCATGGTCGATGGTCTGCGAATTAGCCAAAAAATTTACAAGCAGAAAACCAGAAAGCAACATCCATCGTACAATAGACGGGGTTGAACGACCCAGATGGCCTGAAGGATTAAAAGAATTACCAACCATAAGCATCAAAAGTTATAGAACAACGAAACCCTAATAAGTAAAAAGACATTTCTTCGAAAAGTTCAAAATTGCTAAAAAACACTCAATTAATATCTCGAATAGGGCATCTATAAGGTCAGAAAACGACGAAAAGGTCATCTTGCTACAGGAATGTCGTACAAATAACAATAGCCGCATTGTACCACGCTAATTGTCGTCTTCACACACGCTGACTTCCGGATGGAGAGTATATCTTTGCTTCAGTCAGGAGCTAAACCCAGGTTATATGGTTGATCAGGTTTGATAACCTTGATAAAATTTAAATAAAGGGCACCTCTATTTACCTCCGAATGAGTAAAAATTTAATAAGATGCAAGCCAGACAAGGCTGGACGCCGTCGCCCAAAGCTTTAGCGTCGGGTCGAGGAAGAAAGATAGCCGTAGCTATCTGACTGACCCGTCTGCCATGGCCTGCCAGGCAGGCGATCAACGAAGTAAGGCGAAGCATATTATTAAATAAATTTTCGAAGAAAATTGTTTTTACCATGA